>JBFGZH010000001.1:0-38818 GCA_041586895.1 Psychromonas sp.
CGTAGCCTCGTGACGTATCTACCCGATCAGCGCCGTTTGCGTACTGGTCGGACTTCTTGTTCATGTTGTCGCACATAACGTTAATAGTGCGCTCCATTTTTTCTTCCCGGTTAACTGCATGTGCCGCTGGATTAGATGCAATACTAGCAACCAGGTTCGCGTATTTACTCATTATAGCCTCCGCATTCATCATATTGATTAACAGCAAACACTGCATGCTCACAATTGCTTTTGTGCTGCAATACCTGGTCTTCTAGGTCCATACTTCCAGCAATACCCATAATGATAAATATGAACGCCATAAGCAGCTCGTAACGATATTTAATAGCTAAGTTTTTCATGTTTTGCTTCCCGTTGTTGTTTCGATAACTGAACTTTAGACGAATAAAGCAACCAGCGCAAGCATTACTTTAAATTTATTTTAAATTTAATTTTTACTTGACTAGCTATTATATACAGTATAAATTTAGCTACATCGAAACGGCAACAAGCGAGGTGATTAATGACGCATAAGAAAAAGCCGCTTCAGGTCTATTTATTAGATGAGGAGCGCAGACAATATAACGAACTATGCAAAAGCAAGGGCGTTACAGCAACGAGTGAGCTTAGACGGTTTGTACTAAGACAGGTAAATAAAAATAAAAACTCAAATAAATAAACCAAACCAACAACAAGGAAAACATCATGCAAAATATTATCGAGAAGATTCAATCTGGCGAACTGTCACAAAAGCAGCTAATCGCTGAGCTGGTAGCATACGAAAACAACACTGTTGACGAATACAACGCAGTTGTTGATATTGCAGAGCAGCACCAGGCGCAAATAACAGCGCTAGAAAAGGCGGCAGCAGCCAGGGAGGAGGATATTAAGGTTATAGCTAACGAAGGCTTAAAAGCCGTCTCATACTCTAAAACGCTTGAATCTGAGAACCTGCGACTAAAAGCTGATAACAAAGATATTAAGCTACTTAGAAACGAGAATAAGGCGCTTAAAAAGCTTAAAGCAAAGCATATTGAAACAGCTAAAAAGCAGCAGGTGCGCATTGACTCGCTGTTAAAAGATTGCCGCGACTATCGCAACGAAATTAAGCACAACCGATCAGACATCGCCAGGTTGCGTCTTACGGGGTGGAAAAGCATGGGCAAATACGCATTTACTATATTCCCGAGCCGAACTAATGTTGAAGATGCTGGCAGCACTGAGAAACAGGTAAACTTGGTAATCATGGATAAAATCGGCAACATGAAAATTTTAGGTGTAAACAAGGACGGCATCGTTACACAGCCACGTAGTCACAATTTCAAGCTAGAAGATGAGCACATTGATTTTGTCACTGGCTTTGATCGCATTGCCCGTGAGGATGGGTATACTTTTAGTGACAGGGTCTTACAATTAGTTAATTAAGGATTAACGATGAAAAAAACGGATTGCTACAGCGACTTATCACAGGCGCAACGACTAGAAAAATGCTTTAACGCTAGCTCACAGAAAGATACGTTTTGCCATGTATCGTTCAGAAAGCGCGTAGAGGCACGCTCAGCGAGTTTTGGGCCATGGGGTTATGATGATACCATGTATTGGCTTGAAGACGGCTCGATGCTGTTAGAGCGCCGCATAGTGAAAGAATTTCAATTGTTTAAAGCGTAGGAGATATAAGATGAAGCATAAGCATAGTGAATTAATTAAAAGATGGGCAGATAATACTAGCCTGGTTGTTTTAATTGAAAGTGGGAACGGTGAATGGATTGTGGACGCGCACCAGAAGCACCCTAATTGGCTGGTTCTCAGTGAGTATTTTCTCGCTTGCAAAAAGCACGTTGATGTCGCGCTACACTGGCTCAATTGTGGCGAAGTTGAGGTATGCCGCAACAGGATAGAAGGGTGGAGATTGGCAATAAAACCAACTTTTAGGGAAGATGCCGCCTACAGAATAAAGAAAAAAGAGCTTATCATCCCGTGGGGGTGCATGGATGAAAAATGGCAATATGCGACAGTTGATAAAGACGGAACTATAGTGCTTTGGGTTGAAGAGCCGTACATGATAAAAAATCATTGCAACCAGTGGGAGAATGACACCGGTAACTTCTTCGAGGCGAACGGTATCTTGAAAGTAGATGCTACCGGCATAGATTGGAAAGAATCACTAACAAGGAGGCCGAAAAATGATTAAACGACTTGTATCAGATGCAAAGATACTACTTGCTGACAAAATATTCAAAGTGAAAGGCGAGGGGGAATCCTGTTGTCATTGCGGTGAAATGATGATGCCAAAGCATGCTGTTACGACGGTGGGAAACGGCGATAAGATGCACGACAAGTGCTGGCCTGGTTATATCACGGCTAAGATTGATAGTTTAAGCAAATAAACATCCACCAGCAGCATATTGATTGGCTAATGAAGCAGATCCGAACTGGTAACTGGTGTTTAATCCAGCTTGGCGATACAGTCAACAACTCACAAAACGGGCATGCCAATCCGTATAACATTGATTCACCGCTATCATGGGTTACATGGTAGTTGTTTGGATTGTTATGCTTTGATTATTAACTGGAAGAGGATTTGAAATGAGGTTTTTAACTAACACTGAAGTTTTGAGTTGGATTAGATTTGGCAGATTGCTTTATTCAAATGTAAATGTGAAAGGTGATTTTTTATACGGACAGAGAATTGCAAAGAAAATCTTTTGGCGGTTCTATTTGATAATGTAAGAAACATAACCATTAATATAGCCGTGCGTGCACGTTAGTGCGCGTCCGAGTTAAGATTTTTGTTATGTTGGGATTTATAACTAAAGAGGTTAAAAATGAATAATAAAAAGGTAAAGAAAATGATTGAATCGATAACTGGAGCAAAATTCTCCCATTTGCACACACCTAGATCGGGAGCAATAGATTCGCACAGCAAATACTGCCTACGCAAATATGGAATGCCAGTATCAGGCATAAATCGAAAAGAAACATAACCGCAGCGATAACCGTGCGCGGCCTTAAGCCGCGTCCGAGTTAATTGCATTGTTATGTGAGAATGATTATACAAAGAGGTAGTGAAAATGAGAAAGCCAAATAAATATAATTCAAACGGAAGCATCAATAAGCATTATGTTGAGCACTTGGAAGCTGCTCTTAGGTCTATAGCAAATCCAATGAGGACGCTTAGCGAAGAGGCTGCAAAATCAGGCTGCAAATTAACGCCTGCCGCGCACTCTATTGCAAATGATGCATCGACTCTAAAGTCATGGGCTAAAAATGCGATTGCGGAGTAAGAAACATAACAACCAAGATAACTGTGCGAGGTACGAGTATGGTTATCGACTGGTTATGTTGGATTGAAGTATAAAACGTGACACAGATCGCAAATGGCTCAAGCCGCAATATACAGCGGCTTTTATTTCCTATTTATTTAATTGTTTATTTTATTAATATTTAACTATATAATAATTAGACACTAATAAACCGGAGGAATTAAATGCAATTAACAATTAACAATACATTAATCACAATGGACGATGAAGGTCGCTATTCTTTGAATGATTTACATAAGGCTGCTGGTGGTAGCAATAAGCTAAAGCCATCGTTATTTTATCGCAGTGATAGCTTTAATTCTGTTGTTGAAATTTTAAAGGCACAGAATCGTGCATTTGAACCGATAGTGAAAAAACAAGGCAGATATACTGGCGGAACCTGGGTTTGTAAAGAGTTGGTGTATAAGTATGCAATGTGGGTTAGCGCTGAATTTGAAGTGAAGGTCATTCAAACATTCGATCAGATAATTAACTCAGTAAACACACCGGCAACGATGCAGGCACTTAATGAGCTAACAGAAAAGATTGAGTCGGATAAAGAGATAGCTAGCAAGTGCGGGAAAGCCCTGGCGCATTATAAGCGCGTGAAGAAAGAAAACCAGGAGCGATGGATTGAGAGCGTTAGGTCTGCACAGATGCAGCTAGGATTTTGAACTTAAACACCCACCAGCATAGAGCCAGTTTAACGACTGGCTTTTTTATTTCCGCTTTTTGAGTGCTAGACAAGCCTGAACCAGAAAGATGCAGGTTTTATCCGCTACTTCACTTGGTAAAGGTCAAAGTTCGGTTATTTAAAACAAACGTAAACGTGTTAATTCGTGTCAGATTTAACACGTTACTGGTTGAAAAAAGCGACCGTTTATACCGACAACCAATTGCCAATAATAAAAACTACTATTTATTCAGTAACTTGCAATGTTTTACAAGATAAACTAGTTTACTATTTTTGCCCTCTTATATAGGGCAATAAACATATATATAAAACACTGCTAGATAACACTAAAAACACCTTTTTTTGCGGCAATTTCGAGCTGTAAGTTATTGATATGAAAGGAATAAGAATAAAACCCCACAATTTACAACTATAGCAACACAAAAAAGTGCTATAAACACTGCTATTTAATGTTATACTATGTTCATACCAACTAAGCAGAGGCTTGAAAATGAACGACAAAAACAGAAAAATTCAAATTGCAGGGCTTGAAGAACATCACTTATCAAAGTGTAACCCGTTAATGCTTGATGATCAGTTTCAAGCGCTAAAGGAGGATATTAAACTAAACGGGCAACTAGAACCGATTAAGCTTTACAAGGGTAAAATAATCGACGGCAGGCACAGAGTGAGAGCATTAAATGAACTTGCAATTGAGTCTGGCACAGCTCAGGATAGCGGGGCTTATGGTGGGTTAGTTGCTTATGAATCACTACCAAACAATACTACCCTATCGGAAGTTAGGGCGATCATAAAATCATCGGAGACAAGACGAATGCAGACTAAAACACAAATGACAGCAGCAGCATTTAAGGAGGCTAGTATTAAGCCAAATCTATCTAACGCAGAGGCAGCAAGACTACATGGCGTACCTGTTTCTGGTGTTAATAGATGCAGGCGCATAGCTAAGATGATGGGCAGTGACGCAATAGACGATCTTATTGCAGGTAAAAGCGTTGTTGTGACCACTGCATCAGGCAACCCGCGGGAAACAACAAGCATCCAGTTTATTTACAAGGCTCTTGGCGAAGTCGCAGCAAAAGCAGTTGAGCAAAGCAAAAAGTATAAATTGACCGAAGTTGACGCGGATAGGTTAGCTAAAAAATACCTTCGTGACTTATCCAAGGAGGAGGCGAAAATTTTAGCTTTAGCAGTGCAGAATAGAGCATTTTCAATGCTGGAAGATTAGGCTACAGGCAAAAAAGAATCAATTAAATTTAAAGAGGATAAGTAGATGACTAATTTAATCGCAAGCAACAAATTAAGCTAACACCAATGGTGGAAGTTAGCTAATTACGAAAGTTTCGTAGTTAAAACAAAACAACGACAGCTGCAACTGGCATCATTGGAGGTTTTTATGAACGGGAATATTATAACAGATTTTGTAAAGGTTGAGGCTAATAATAATTCACGGTCAAAGAGAAGGCCGGTATTCGGCAAGGGCATTAATGACGCATGGTATAAGACAAGGATAGTGGTTGACGGTGTTATTATAGAAAGCCCTGCTTACGCCGCCTGGGTTAGAATGCTTAGAAGGGCTTATGATCCAAAACACAAAGAGAGACAGCCAACATACATTGGCGTAACTGTTTGCGATGAATGGCTTACATTTAGTAATTTTGATAAGTGGTATATGCTAAATCACGTTGAAGGATATGAGCTTGATAAAGATATAAAGATACCGGGCAACAAGGTGTATTCGCCAGATGCGTGTATTTACGTTCCAAAATGTATTAATGCGCTGTTAAATAAAAATAACAACGTGAAGGGTAAATACCCAACAGGCGTATCAATCAGAAAAAGAACAGGGAGGTTTGAAACTTCAATATGTATAGATAATAAAAGGGTTTTTGTTGCGAGCAGGGGGACAGCAGAAGAGGCTTATAACGAATACAAAAAAGCTAAAAATAAAGAGATACTTCGCAAGTGCAAGCAATACCCGGAGTTCGCAGTCTACCTAAAACAGCACATGTATAAGAAGGTGGTGTAACTATGCCTGAGTTTAAATTGTACGACTACCAGGAAGAGCTGGTTGCTGAAATACGTAAAGTATGGGGGCAGCATTTAAGGATAGCAGCACAAGCAGCAACGGGATTTGGCAAGACGGCTGTTGCAGCGTTTATTTTAAAGTCCTGCGCAGACAGGGGTATGAAGTGCGTATTCCTGGTGCCAAGGGTTAGCCTTATACAGCAAGCTATTGATGATTTTGTTAGTTACGGCATAGATATTCGCTCAATATCTAGGATACATAGGGACTATAAGACTGATTATTCATGCAATATTATCGTTGCATCGACAGCCTCGTTTGTTCGCAAGGAGTTCGTGCCTTTTGATTTGCTTGTGCAAGATGAGATGCACCTTCAAAACAAGCAGCTCATAAAGAGAATGGAAGAGCACGAAAATGAAAGGTGGCTAGGGATAACAGCCACTCCTTATAGCAAAGGTCTAGGAAAAAGGTTCTCTGTTCTGGTTAAGGGCTGTAATATGCGCCATTTGATTGATTTAGAAGGTGGTGGCCTGTGTGATTATGATATGTATGCGCCAAGCATTCCCAATCTTAAAGATATCTCTGTGAGAGGTGGCGAGTACGCAGAAGAGGAGTTGGCGCGAGTAATGGGGGAGGCAAAGATAATAGGTGATGTTGTTTCAAATTGGGTAGAGCATGGCGAAAACAGGCCAACTATAGTGCTACCTGTTAATATCGCTCATGCCAACCAGATCCAGAAGGAGTTTGAAGTGTGCGGTATTGCTTCTGAGGTTATCACAGGGAAAACGCCCATAGAAGAGCGTGAGGCAATATTCAAACGAGTTGAGAATGATACACTTAAAATAATGATCTCTGTTGGCGTGCTTACTGAGGGGATATCAATCAAGAAAATAAGCTGCATAGTGTCAGCAAGGCCAACTAAAAGCAAGACAACATGGATCCAAGGCATAGGGAGAGCCTTGAGGTATATGACGGGAAAGCGAGCATTGATATTTGACCACGGTGGAACATCGCTAACACTTGGCTTGCCAGAAGATATTGGCATTGACGAGCTTGACGACGGAACCAGAAAAGAGCAAGATAAGAAAAAGGAAAAGCAACGCAAGGAGCAGGAAGCATTACCGAAGCCGTGCTCAAGGTGTGGGGCGCTAAGGCCACCAGGTAACCCGCAATGCCCTAAGTGCGGCCACATTACAAAACGATGTGAAGACGTCGAAGTGAACCGCCAGCTTGGCTTAAAGATATTAAAAGGCGAAACCAAGAAAGCACCACAGAAAGCAGATAAACAGCGCTGGTGGAGCGAGCTACTAGGCTGGCAGCTATCGCAAAAGATGCACGGGAAAAACATCTCAGATGGCCGTATAGCGCATATTTACCGGGATAAGTTTTCAGTCTGGCCTAAAGGGTTAGATAATAAGATAATTTCACCAAGTAGCGAGCTAACCAGTTTTATTAAATCACGTAACATTGCATTTGCTAAAGCGATGCAGCAGAAGGAAGGAAAATAACATGGCAAAAACAGTAGACTTTTTCAAAGGGCGTTGGCTTGAGGTGTTCAGGGGCTACGGGCTACCACACGTCACATCATTAAAGCACGTCGAGTGCCCACTGTGCGGGAAGAAAAATTTCCGCATCGATAACAAACAAGGGTCCGGCTCATGGATTTGTACCTGCTCATCTGGTTATGGTATGCAGTTGCTAATGGAAGTCACCGGGAACGACTTTAAAACGATGGCGGCTGAGCTAGACAAAGCCTATGGTAACTACACGCCAGAGATTCCACGCGGTGAGTTTGCCAATCAAGGTGAGTTTGCACCAAGTAAACAGCAGCAGATACTCACTAGATTCAGCAGTATTGGCCGGATTGAGAGCACACCCGTGCAAAAGTATTTAAACGGGCGTGGCATTTACACTTTACCAACAAGCAGCGTTAAATTCAGCAAAGCCGAGTATGACCGGGAATATAACCGCTCATTTCAAGCGATGTATAGCGTGGCAACCGATGACCACATGAACATCATCTATCTGCACAAAACGTTTTTAGAAAGCGGCAAAAAAGCCGACGTTGAGCGGAGCAAGAAAATATACAGCGCACTAGATAATAAGGTAGTTTGCGACTCGTGCGGTCACACGTCAACGCAGAGCTGTGCTGTCAGGCTGTTTGAAGCAGGTGATACGCTAGGGATAGCTGAGGGCATAGAAACTGCATTATCAGCTACTCAGCTGTCAAAAGTGCCGTGCTGGGCGGTAGTTAACACATCAATCATGAAGGCGTTTAAAGCACCAAAGGGAGTTAAAACGCTGATTATATTCGCAGATAACGACAGTAACGGCGCTGGACTAGCCGCCGCCATGGTGTGTGCCAACAAGAACATTCTAGCGAATAACGATGTAAATAAAGTGCTTATTCGCTGGAATGAGGATGTCGGCGTTGATTTTAACGATATGCTATCAATGACAAATCAAAAGTATTTAGAGCTTAAGATCGGTTAGTGTCTATTGCTGCACTGCGTGCATTGGTATATCGATTTAATAACCCGCGACCGTGTAAGATGGCGTGCTGACAGTGATAGTTATTGAGCTAACGCCATCGATCAATTCAACATCTTGCGTTACGAGGTTTGCGTGATACCCATCAACAATTGCTGTCTCAGGGTATTCATTACCATCATCATCTGTCATCGTTGCGCCTGTTGGCGTGTAAATATCACCGATTAAATGAATAAAGTAATCGTGAGTAGCTGTCACCAGCTCGCCATTAAAGAATTCAAAGCCTGCTGATTCTAGTGCATTAAGCATCTGTTCTTTTGTTTCTGTTTTTAGATTAATAACCATTATTTGGCACCTCCGCGTGATGCAATCTCTTCATCAGATAAAGCTCTGTGATAAATCTCAAAGTTTGATAGTCCACTATTAACACGCAAGCCCGAAAAAGAGATATTTTTTGTTATAGTGTAAGTCGGTGTTGCATTTGCAATTGTACCAAGTAGAACTCCGTCGACATAACTAGACATTACCCCCGACTCAAACTTGCACGCGCAACGATGGTATGTTCCCGTTTTGCCGTGTGCAACTTGCAAGTCAATACCTGATGTTCCATTAGACATTATGAAGCGCAAGTTTCCGCTTGGATTATGTGTCTCAAGTCTAAATCCTGTTGTAGCATCGAAATTCTTCTCTCCGAATGCTAATTTATTACTTATCGTGTCAACATCCAATTTTGCATCAATAAATATAGTGAAGTCATCCCCAGGTGGTGGCATGTTGCCCATCATTGGAATCTCTGCAACGTCGGCAGCGCGTGTAACTGATACTGTTGTGGTCTTTATGTAAGGCGCATCAAGTACGTTTTTTGTGATTTGCGCGTGAGTCATATAAAAGCCCGAAACACCATCACCATCCCAAGATGAGCCTCCCGCTGTGGTTGGCGCAGAGAAGTAACAAAGTGACGTTGTATTTACGTTGGCAGTGGTAAAGTGAATATTAAATTCATAAGTGCTGCCGCCTATGCTTCTGTATTTTGCTGAAACACCTGCTCCAATGAAGTTAATGGTGTCGCCGTTTGGATCAAACTCAACCACGGCAGCTGACTCACCACTTCTTGCAAATTCAAATCTTATTAACCTGCTTCCATTTGTTTTTGCTTTTATTGTTGCCGATACAACATCTCCAGCTGCTGATGAATACGTTCTATTCATGCGATGAGGCACAGCGGCAGTGGTGTCTTCAGTCACTAGCCACATCAATTCTGAGCTATTCGGCAGAGTTGTCCCATCTTGAGAAACAGTTGCATTCACTGCCGTCCAAAGAGACAAGTCCTCGCTCTGCAACAAGTCATTGCTATAGCTCGCAAACACTGAAAGCCCGTTTTTAGTTATTGCAGGCTCATTTGACAACAAGTCTTCATTGACGCCCGACTTGTTTGTGTTACCTGTTGCGCTTGCTCGCGTGTATGTGACTGACCTATTACCGTTTGCGTCTAAATCGCCATATCCTCGAGCAATTTCAATCCCCTCATTAAACGGAATCGATACATCAGGCTTAAGATTCCCTGGCGCAATGTTTGATAGCTCTGTTGCTACTGAGTCTGTAAAGCCTGTAAATAGCGCCTCCGTTGCAGCCTGTGCCGCCTCTGCGTCATTCTTTGCGTCTGTAGCATCTGCTACAAGCGCTTGGAACACAAGCAAATCAGCTTCGGTTGCTGGCGTTGTAATGCCTAAGAGCGACGGTATATCTGATGCAGGCGTGTCTGAGTTGATAGTTAAAACACCATGGGCAATCCATTTTTTATTAAGATAGTCCCAAGTCTCAATCAAAACGTTGCCGTATTCGACGTCTATGTCATAAGCCCCGTCTATCTCAATGTCGTGAATTGAGCGAAACCCCTTGAGAGTTTGCCCAGTGTTTGTTGTGTGTGTGAATCTAATCTTATTTCTATAAGAGAACTCACCTAGTGGATCGCGCAGAATCCCAGTTAAATTAATGCTAGCCATTCTTCAATCTCCGTGATTTTATTTAATTTTTGCTCGATAACGTCTATTTTAAAGCCAGCTTCTTTGCGGTTGCTGCTTATCTCTTTTTTGATGGATTCTGATTGTAGTTTTAATTCTTCAATCTCTGCTGTTAGATGGGCGACCTTGCCTTCAAGGTTGTCAATCAAATCAATTATTTTTGCATCGTCGTACTGTGGTTTTATTTTAGACTCAACTGACTTTATTAGTTTGATCACTCCGCTGTCATCATAGGCAGCAGGAATTACTTTGGAGTCGATTTTTTTAATCAGTTTAACAAGGCTAGAATCATCATAAGCGGCAGGTATCTTTGATTCAATACTGCCCTTTAATTTATCTAAGTCGCTATTATTAGGCTTGCTTTTAACAGCCTTGACCAGCTTCTCGATCTCTGATTTTAGAGCTGCAACCTCTTTACTGTCTGCTTTCCCTTGGTTATCGAGGGTATCCGGCATAACATCATTAATCTCTGATGCGATTCGGTTCAGCTCTGTTGCTAGTGATACTTGGAAGTCAACAACATCAAAAATATTCTTGCTAACCCCCTTTATATTTTTGGCACGCTCTAGGTTGATCGGAGGTATTTTTATTTTTTGCATTAGACTAAGCCTCGTATTTTTAGTGTTGTTCTGTATTTCGATGGTGAGGAGTATACTATAGGGCTGCGCTCGTAATAACCAAGAGTGAACAATTTTTCATCATCCGGCTTATCACCAACCCACACAGACGGAATATTCAGTGCCTCTTTAAGTATTCTCTCGACATAATTTGCATAAATAGGTTCAATTGATATTTCAAAAGATGTGTACTCAGCGCTTGGCCTTCGAGTTATCTTTTCATTACCAAACACATCCGTCGAAACTGTATCGTATGACGTCCTAGATGTGCTTGACTCGTGTAGCGCAGTGCCTATTGTTCTGTGGTTTCCGATGACAATATCGCCAATTTTTATATCTGCCCCGCTAGACTCAAAAGTGATCTTTATGAAAGGCGTTGCATAAAGTGGTAGGTCGTCAAATAAAATCTTGCTATTTAAGAAAGCGCCATTTGCCAGAGTGTCCTCGATCGGTGCTGATATTTCTGTATCTTGAAACTCACTGTAAATTATTGCTCCAGATGCATTATTCTCTCTAGCTTCAACATAAACGCGGGTTACATCTTCCAAGCCAAATAGCGCGACATTGGTACAGTCGACACTGGGTGAAAATGTAAACTCGGCACCAGAAACGGGCATCTCAGATTTGGTATTTATGGCGTAGTCAAACGCCCTGTACTTATTTGTCGAACCAACATTTACCCAAGTAGGGGGAGTTTTTAGCTCCCCTACCTCTGGGTCATCAAGGTTTGCAGGTGTTGCCGATATATACTTAGAGTGCGAGGATGATTTTACAATCTCCTCATCTAGGCCGTAAGATTTATTCAGTTTTAGCACCGTACTGGTGTCACCTACGCAGTAAATATTTCCGTCATTTGCGAGTGCTGTTTCATAGTATGTGCCAGTGTAACTTCCAAATGTGCTGACAGTCTGAGCGCCTGTATCTATGCTCAGGACCGGCCCTGTGTCACCTACGCAGTAAATATTGCCGTCGCTTGCGAGTGTTGTTGCTCTGTATATGGTGGAATAACTGCCAAATGTGCTCATTGACGGGCCGCTAACATCTATCTTTAAAACTGAGCCAGTATTCCCTACGCAGTAAATATCACCGTTATTTGCGAGCGCCATATCGAAGTATGCCCCCTGGTGGCTCCCAAATGTACTAGCTGTTTGATCTTCCACACTTATCTTTAATGCAACGCCCGAAGCCGACCCACCTACGCAGTAAATATTTCCATCATTTGCGAGTGCTGAATCGTAATATGTAGTGGTATAGCTACCAAATGTACTAACAGTTTGAGCGCCAACGTTTATCTCTAATATAACGCCTGTGTCACCTACGCAGTAAATATTTCCATCATTACCCAGAGTAGCTGCGTAGTAAGTACCCGTATGACTACCAAATGTACTGACAGTTTGAGCGCCAACGTTTATCTTTAATACAACACCAGAGTTGCCAACGCAGTAAATATTGCCGTCATTTGCTAGCCTAGCAACCCTATAAACACCAGTGTAGCTACCAAATGTACTAACAGTTTGAGCGCCAACGTTTATCTTTAAGACGTTACCAGCACCACCCACACAGTAAATATTGCCGTCATTTGCTAGCGCTGAACCTAAATGTGTGCCAGTGTAGCTACCAAAAGTCGCTGGCAAACTAGGGTCAACCCACTCAACCTCACCCACTGATGCATCAGGCTCAGATATTGAGTTTGTCATATTGCCGCTGGTTATTTCAAATGGTGCTATAACTCTCATGCCACAATCTCCACACCAACATTCACAATCCTATCTAGGCTGTTGGCACTCTCTGCTTGATATTTATTCTGCTCTCTCATAAGTGAGTTACTCTCTTTTAGCTCATTAATTAAAACTTCGTTAGATAATTTTAATTCACCTGCTATTTTATCACTATTTTGAATATTAGTCGCGGATACATACGCATCGGATGAATTGCCGGAAAGTGTGCTGTTAATACTCGTCAATATATCAACTTGCTGCTGGTTGGCTGTCAGCATCATATCGTCCACGGTAGCTGTCGCAGAAGCTAGGTCGGCAAGGTCTGCTAGTTTATTTGCAGTCTTTGCCTGTTCTATATTGAACATTTCAAGGGATGAGAAGCCCTCCATTTGTGGGTTAATGTTGCTCAAGTCTAAAGATAAAGCTTTACTGAAATCGCCTAGACGGGCTGCTTGCAGTGCTGCGTCAAGTGCTACATTGCTCGTGGCTGCGCCAGAGCCATATATGCTAACAACCGCACCACGCAGGGTGTCTGATAGTGACGATAAGGAGCTATTAAAGCTATCTAGCTCGGATTGAGCCTTGTCTAATTCAGCCTGTTGCTCAGCAAGGATTTTCTCTTCCTCCGCTTTCGCTTTGCTCTGCCTATCTTCTAGTAGGTCATAGTAATCACCCGCTATGCTTTGAATGTTTAACAGCGTGGCGATCTGTGCTTGCCCTGCCTCATCATTGCCATTTATCGAATCCATTAAATCAAAGAACCCTTCGGCAGTGTCAGGGACAGCTAAACCAACAGATTCTAATGCCTCTGTCATAGCCTTGCTGTTTAACTCAAACTTTGCAGACTCAGGTGCGAAATCGTTAAAGAATGATCCGACCTTTGTTGAAAATAATTCAAGCCCACCAGTGAGCATTGACAAATTTTCCGAAACTTGTACAAAGTGGCCGGGGCTTACCAATTTATCAACAATTTTTATTCCTAGGTTTTCAATGGCAAATTCAGCAACAGAAACCTGTGATGCCAATCTAGCAAGCGCTTCTCCCGCTCCCTCGCCAGCCTGTTTAAACCTCGTCACGAACGGTATGGTCGCACTTGCTAAGTTGTCAAAGATTTGACTGAAAACGGCTTCGATCTCCGCCTGCTGCTCCTCAAGGCTTAAGTCCATTAGTGAGATTTTAGTCGTTTGGATTGTAAACTCGTTTATCGCCCTTTCTAATTCATCGCCATTCATACCAAGCTGAACACCACCTTGGAACACGGCATCAGCTAGCGAGTCAAAAACAAGCCCAAACTGCGTACTCGCCTCTGCAAGGTCGTCGTAATATTCTTTTGTTTTTGTTTTAGACCATCGGTATTTTTTAGATTTAACTTCTTGGAAAGACTGAACTGTGATGTCCTCCATTAAGTCCCCAAGTGTACCGCCAACGATTCTAATACCCTCATCTGTCACCTTCTTGCTACCGCCTATTAGCTTGTCAACCCCTGCCATAATAGGCTCAAATAGAGCGCCTATTGCGGCACCAGCGAGAGCGCCAACAGGCCCGAAGATCATGCCAGCACTAGCGCCAAGTGACGCACCACCAGCGATGTCTAGCGCCTTGTTTATTGAAGATGAGCCAAGAACCCCTTCAAAGGTGAAATTACTTACGAAATCACTAGCTGCGCTTGTATTTACTGCGCTCTCTGATGTATCAAACGTTGATCCTCTAACACCCCGGAGAGACAGTCCAGCAGCAGATGATATGCCTGCCTGCACTGATTGTAGCGCCTTAAGCATCCCTGAGTTAATCCCTACTAGGTCGCTTGTTGCCTCGGCTGTAATATCAATAGAATTACTAATTGAATCCGCTTTATCACCCCAAACATTAAGCCCTTGAGCAGCCTGATTGTCAGCTGATGTATTTTCCAAGCCACCGCCAATCGAGCCTGTAGACTGACCTAGTGATGCCATTGCAGTGATCATTGCCGCCATTCTAGGAAAAGCGCTGAACGGATCTCCGCTTGTCGCTTGGTTAATGACTGCGCCGACAGCCTGCACAGCGTTAAACGCATCTGCCGCGACACTTAGTTGAGCAAACCCCTTAGAGCCTTCTGATGTAAACCCTTTCATTGCATTTAGCGAATCGCCAATTGATGAGGTTATATCACCAAACAAATCAACATCTTTCACAGTGCCTTTTAGGGATTCGATTCTTGACTCCAGCTGATCGATAAACTCTAGGCCTGCCTCTGCGCTTATGTCGCCTGCATCCATAGCCATCCACACTTCTACTATCTGGCCTTTCAGCTTGTCAATCTGACCCGTGCTTGCCTCAATACTGTCAATCCAATCCTGATAGCTAGTATCAACCTCTTTCTTGTTGAATTCGTCAACCTGAGCATTTAACTCTGCCAGCTTGTTTCTAACGCCCTCCGTGACCGGCAAACCACCATCAATAGCATCATTTATCTTCTCTATTTCATCAGTTAATTTCTGCAACGGAGTCCTATATCCAACAACAGAATCAAGCCATTTTTTATACTCATCTGCCTGTAGCTCTTCTTCACTAGGCGGCTTTAAGCTCTCTTTGAGGTTTATCCTGTCCAGCGCTGCTTTTAGATTATCCAGTGACGCGGAGCTGGATTCAATGCTCGCGCCAACCAATAAAAGATCCTGATTTAACTCCTTCATACCCTTGGTTTTTGTTCTAGATCCCTGTTGCAAGTCAAGCTTGTTTATCTTCGCTTTTATTGAGGCCTGCTGCTCTAGTAGTTTGTTTTGCTCAATGGTAGCCGATGCTATAGCCGAGCCTAGCTCTGCCTTACCTTTCTTTTCAAATTCAGCTGTTAGCTCTTTGATGCTTTTGGACTGCTTACCTAATGATGCGCTCAGCTCATCAGAACTGTCCTTTGCACCAATAAACGCCACAACACCCGCTGCAACTGCTGATGCCAAAAGACCCCAAGGCCCCATTAGGAATTTGACCGCAACACCAAACGCCCTAGTCGCTGTGGCCGCAATACCTGCTGCCGTAGCATAGGCGCCGGTTAGTCCTGTCATTTGCGCCAGTCTGACGTTATAAGCAACCGTAGAAGCCGCTGTTAAAGCTATCTCTTTCGCTGCACCTGCCATTGATGCGGCAAGGCCAACGCCAACAACAGCAGCAGCGGTCTTGACGCCTGCAATCAAATCATCTATTCGCTCTGTGGCAAATAAAACAGCACCAGACATGGAGTTATAAGCCGCTGCCGTCGCTTCTGAAAGCCCCAGGTTAGAATCTAGTGCGAGATTAAACTCTTGCACCCTCTGCCCTAGCGTGTCCTCTGCTCCTGCGAGTTGCATAGCCTCGGATCGGGCAACACCACCATATTGTGTACTTAGCTCTTTCAGTATTAAGTTTTGCGCAGCTAGAGCATCACCAGTCTCAGCAAGTGACTTAATAGTGCTTTTTTGCGATTGACTAAATGAAGCACCTGATCGAGACATTGCAGATATACCGGCAATAGGATCTTCCAGCGCCTTACCTAGCTGAGTCATTGCGCTAGATAAGTTCTGACCTGTAACTCTGGACAAGTTTAATGCCGCCTCTGTAACTTCGTCATAGCTATCTACTGAGATTTTTTTAAACGTCAGCATTATGGACTGAGCCGCCATAACACCTTCTGTGCTATCAAGTGTAGCAAGTGCAAACTGCCTCGCTGACTCGTGAAGCTCCTCTGTTGTGATTTGTGATGTTTTACCTGTTGATTTGATTAACGCGTCCAGCTTTAGCATGTTGCGCTGTAGCTGTGACGTTTCATCAATAACGCCTTTAAAGGATGCTGCAATACCAACGGTGGCAAGCGCTGCACCAACAAGCCCTATAGACTTTTTGAGGCTTGCCATTGTGCCGTCTACTTTTTTCCCAGATTCCGACAAAGAATCAAGCTTTCTAGTTGCTCGATCTAGATCCCCAGTTTCAGCCCTAAATCCTATTGTTGCTAAATCAGCCATTTGTATTCCTCTATATATGAAAAAACCGCATCACTGCGGCTTCTCTTTCAATGCGTTAAACGCCTGTTCTTCTTTCGCCAACAGCCTGCTGATTGACTCGTTTTGTGCTGCAATGTCATCCTCGTCAAACTCTCGCTGGTATGGCGGTTCACATGGCTTCTTGCCTTTTTGCAAATAACTGCAATATAGCTGACTCATCATTATTACCTGTTCCGCCTCCCATGCAGTTAGGCTTGACTTAGATAGCTCAGAGTAAGCCTTTAGCTCCTGCCACGTTACCGCAACAGCCCCCATTCCAAAGCCAATACAAGGGCCAACTTTTCTAAAATGCGAAACAATAAGTTGATCCGCATCAGGCAATTTGCATATTGGATGTCCATCGCCAAAGTCTTCAGCCCTGCTAACATTGTCGCGGCTTTCCTGTGGAGCGTTAAGCCATCCCAGGTGCATTGCATAAATAGCTAAGTCATCGCTCAGCTCTTGATAAAATTTGCATCTTCATCCAAGAAATTGATCGCTTGCACTCGTAACTCTTGATACTTACCGAACACATACTCAACGTTCTTTTTATTACACTCTAAAGCGCCGCCTTTATCGTCGACAATATTAGTCCAACCTGTAACAACAGCAGCCAATCGCCTTACCTGAGCCGCCGCTGTTTCTTCAAAAAACGACTCTGAAATGTCGACATCATCTTTCTTTTTATTTCGTTTCTTTTTAGACTCAGCTCGCATTTCGCGCAGTGCAGCAATAGCATGCCTTTTATGTGCGTCTGAACTTGATCCAAGCATTGTCACCGTGACCGCTTTCTTTGGATTAGCAGCATCAAAGTCAAGATAAGCTAGATCGCCGTCAGGCAGCTTAAAATGTAGTGTTGCGCCTGCTTCTGAGTTTGAAACAGTGTCAAATTGTTGCATGAAATTCATTGTCATACCTCGCTAAAACATCCAAAAAATGAAGTGCGGTGGCGGTGGATGAAGTCGCCAGCTTGCCAGCCTTTACCGCATAAAGTTTACTATGCGCTCACTCGAACAGGCTCATAGTTCAAGTCGATTGTCGCGTCCATCATAATATTATCACCAGCAGATCCTGGAGTTTCTGTGTAAGATGATACGATGCCGGCGGTATAACGGACTGCACCGTTAGGGTAAGTGATCTCAAAAGATAAATCATTGCCCTTGTCAGCACCATTTAAACCGCTAAGCAGCAAGGCGTGGCCTGCATCACCATCAATATACAAATTGTTAAGAGTCAATTGACCCCAGTCAATCGGACCCTGAGATTTGCAGATATAGCCGGTATCAAGCGGTGTGCTAGTTGTAGCAGATGAAGTACCACCAAAAGCTGGAATTGTAAGAGTACCACCTACAAGCGTATAAGTTAACGCACTGTAGCCGGTTTGGTCTTGAGTTGCTGGCGCAGCAGTGGAAACACCGATAGTTACGCCAATTGAAGCAGTTGCACAAGTCATTTTGTATTACCTCTAATTAATTAATTTGCTTGTTTATTATACGCTATAAGCTAGCAGCTAGCCATCACCGTCAAATCAATCTGCACTGATGTGACGTTGTGTGTGTCGGTAGCTGGTAGCATTTGCGCTGTTATATTATACACGATAGCGCTCTGACCACCGTATGATATATAAGAGCCTCGCTGAAACTCTGTTTTTATATCATTACTTATCGCCAAGCCCGCAAACTTACCTGATGATTTAGGTGTTAAAATGTTAATTTGATATATTGAATCTTGACGTTCTGCGACATCAGCTGCAATTCCGAGAGGCTCTGTCGTGTTGCTCAGAAAATACTCTTTGAGATAAATCTCATCAGGTAGCGGATCGAACGGAGCACCTTGAATAGCAAGCCTGTAGCCTGCTAAATCTGCAAAAGCCTGAGTCTTGTCGAGAAGGTCTTTCGCTGTTGTAAAATCATTAATCATTTGATGGCCCTAATGTTAGCTTGAACTATTTTACCCCATTGCCTAGCTGTTAACCTGACCACACCCGATGGAGCCTGATCTGAATGCCCGTATTCCAAGGCTGATGCGTATGGCATGTTGTTGGTATAGTAAAACACATCTCCAACCCTAAGCCCGCCAAGCATAATAGATAGCTCGCCAACCGCGTCGCGCTGCGAATTATCAGAGACAAAATCAGAAGGTGAGCCAATAGCACCAAACCAAGACGATCTAAATCTACCTGTGTCTACAGGGCTTTTAAGCGCCATTTCGTTGCCAAGCTGAACAAAAGAGCCTTTTACGACTCGCTCTTGCTTTTCAAGTGTCAGCTTTTTAAATCGTTTTAAATCGTTAACTAGGCTCATTACTTCCTCAGTTGTAATTTTCTATAAACATTAACACCAGCAACGCTAGTTAACTCTCTGATAGAAACAACACGAAACAAAGAGCTATTTATTGTAACCCTAGCACCAACAGAAGGAGCGGTATCACTATGAAAGTACACGTAACTATCAGAGTGGAGTATGCTCTCCCCGTCAATTTCTGATTTTCTGTAGCTCAGCAATGGCGTTATAATGCCGTTTATTACAGTGTCAGCAGTGGGCGCAATTACATTCCCTGATGTGTCGTACCCGCTGGCATTGCCCGGGATAACCACACTAGCGGATTGTCCGAATTTTAATATCAGTCTTTCTGCTGTGTCTCTCGCTCGCGTATAGTCAAAACCACTCATTAGCAAACGTCCTCATGTTCCCTATATGACCGCTGCCCTGCAATAGCTGCTTTATAGTAAGGATAAAGAGAGTTATACACGCCCTGCACTCTGGTGTTTACTTTTACCTTCTCGCCATCTTGATATGTTTCGCTTAAATCGCCAATCCTGCACGATTTAATGTTCCGCCCGTCATAAGTAGCGTTAGTTTCCAATCCATTAGCAACTGCTGCCGCTGCGTATAGCTGAGCCAGCTTAACACCTTGCGGTATTACTTCACTACCAACTAAAAAATCATTAGCATAAACCTCTAAACGAGGGAAAGCGCCCGTCTGCACTGAATGAGTGCGCCAACCTTGCAGCAATCGCTCGTGGTTGTTGATAAGCAAATAAGCACGTCGCAATGCTTTTTCAGCATCAGCTACAACAGCAGGCAGAGTAATGTCATAATCCGCTGCTAGTGTTTGCGCGTCCGCTTCTGTGATGTATGAATCAGCCAAAGCTACGCCGGTTCCGTCTTCAATTGTTAGAGCCACAAACCCCCCTTAGTTAGTGTGATAAGCAGAAATGATGTAATCATCAACTAAAACTGTCGTGTTATTTGCATCAGATTTAGCAAGCACCCTAGCACCACCAGTTAATATGCCAGACGTACGCATAAAAAAGTTAATCGTCCGACTGATTTGGTATGTACCTGCCGATTTGAAGTTTGCAGGCTCCATAATGGTAATATAATCACCAGACCCCTGTGCACCAAGCTCTATAACAATCGACACCTCAGTATTAACGCTCGGTGTTGTTATAGAGGCCTCAACCACAATATGGACGGAATCACCCAACGCAAGCACGCCGCTATTATCAAATACAAACCTGTTTGTCACTGAGTTATAAATATCAGTTAGACCCGGTACGCCGTAAGTGTTGATTGTTGATGAGCCTGCGCTGTCGTTTGTTAGCTCGTAAAAAGTGCCTGCTGCCACTAGTGTGTCCGCTGCACCTGCGTGACCATACTCATAAGAGCCTTGGGATACAGTTCCGGCAGGCAGTGTACCTGTTGCATCGAGTATCTCTTGAAGCAGTTCGTTTCTTGTTTTGTTAGCCATTATTCCGCCTATGATTTAAGTGATGCAGGCACGGCCATTTCAAGCCCTAGATTTGCATCGTAAATAAATAAATTCCCATTTAGAGATGCCGCTACCCAGACTGATATTTTGTCGCCAGCCTCAAGTGATGCGATAAACCCACCCCCTGAGATATTTGTCTGCTGGTCCTGCGCAGCCATGCGCTCGCCTGTTGGCCTCTGACTGAATGACACTAACCCCGTGGCCGCCTTTTCTATACCGAATACAAACCCCAACACGTTGTTGTTTGTGCTGATAGCTGCGTCAATCCATGCGTGAGGAGTCCTATAGTCACCTGCTCCACCTGATCCAATGATGATTTCACCGGCTGTTATTGACAACTCGCCAGCGGCGGATATTTGACTCAATCCGGCAAGCTTAACGTATCCGTTATAATTGCCACCTGTAGGCGGCTGTGGTGTTACTGGTGGGGGTAAGCTTTCATCGCCGGTTCCGACAAGAGCAATAGGCCCAATGATGCCATCAGCAGCAACTGTATTACCTAACTGCGCCCGTGTGTTGAGCATTTTTAGCAAGTCAGCATTCTGGTTTACAACTGGGTTAATTGGATCTGTGTTATCCACTAAGTCGCCAGTAACAGTAAGCACAGCACCACCACCTGCACCGGCAGTCTCAGATAATATCAACTCAAGCAGTTCATTGCGCGTTTTAGTGCTCATCTTCTTCACCTATAGACTCAAGAATCCACCTGAATTTATTAAACAGGGTGCGAGTAGAGCGCATTTCCCACAAGAAAGCATTTTTACAATGCCCCTCCTGCCAGAAGAAAAGCGCATCCACGATATCCATGCAGAGAGGCTTGCCATCACGCACAGCTCTTACATAAGAGTAACCCGACAATGTAAAGTCGTTTTGCCCTGTAATGATTAGGCAGGTTGATTGATTGAGGGCGAGGAATACGCGTTTAATTATGTTCACTATAAAGCCTCCTGCTCAATCTCAGTTAGCCCGATGGACGAAAACATTTCAAGCGGAGTCATATCAATACCTAAAACTATTCTGCTAGGCTCTGCTGTCACACCCTCGCTGTACTGAACAATGCTATCCAACGCTGCTTGAGCTAATGTAATATCAGCACCTTCTGCGTGACTGGGTAATGGGTCAGGTAATCCAGCAGACAATGCGCCCAGTACAATAGGTTTACTCACCGTTGAGCAGACAGCGTATTTATTGCCGTCTGCATCCTCGTGGCTTGCCTGTGTAAATGTATTCACGTCTGCTGCTGACTCACCCATTGCGAGTGCAAGCTGATTCGCTTGTGGTATTAATAGCTCTGGCACTGCAAGCGTTAGTCGGTGTGTATATTGACTGGTCATAGCGTGACTCCTGATTTAAGAGCTATGTATTCCATAAGAGTAGAGTGTTCCTCGTTAGTTAATGCCCTGTTAATTATTACTAAACCATACATGTCTGCATGAGCGTCATAACTTCCATTTCCGGCTTCAAATATCCTGACTAGCCCCATATTTGATAATCCCGCATCTCCTACCGCACTTGTATTATTATCGTAACCTATTGATGAGTTAACACCTGATAGCAATGCTTTAATAACAGCAGGTTGTCTAATGGGTAGGTTTTCATTTGCCGAAAAGAAAGCTGTTGTTCCCATTCGGATGTTAGAATCAGGAGTGCCATTTAGATACAAAGAACCTGTGTTAGAATCGGTACCATCTATTAAAAAGTGATTGTGATCATTGTTTACAACACCCATAAATATTTGAGTAGGTTGTGACAACCCAAAGTTAGAAGTTATCATACTATCGTCAATACCATCAGCCGCCAGCCAATGTAAATCAGTCGGACTTCCTGTACCAACACCGCCTAAATGTCCATCATTACGTTGATAAGCGGTGGCGGTTGAGCCAGCTTCTACTTGGCAACCCCAGATATAAAATCCAGAAATACCATCTCCAAGATACGTTGGATTTTGACTGACTGTACCGTCAGACATTTTGATATGGAATGGGGTAGTGTATACTGTATTTACTGGCGTAGCCGTTAGACTACAGCGATACCAACCATCCCCAACATCTTCTATTGAACCAGTAAAAGTACCACCACTCGCTACCACAGTGCCCGCAGTCAGATCGAAAATTACATAACCCCAAACATTGCCAAAATTAGCAAAGTTTGCATTTGTAAGTGTAAAGACATTACGCTCGGCTGCTTTAGCATAAAGGGATATCGTCAGTGGTTCATTGGCAATATGTTGCGCATTTGGAACATATAATACATGGGAATTATCTGAGGTATCCTCAATCAGTTTATCAGCAGTCATAGAGTTATCGGGAGCAGCTATCACATCCGAAGAAATAGATTTTCTAGTTCCTGTCCAAGGACTTAAATGTTGCGAATTTAGTATTTTATTTACAGTACCTCTACTATCCCCAACCTGATACAAAGGTCTTGATGCGCTCACTGATTGCGTTGCGTGATTACCATTACCTGACTTATCACCCATATAGCCAACAGGGTCGCCATCTGCTGTCACAGGAATAGTCCCTGCTGCATCTTGAAACAACGTACTTAAATCACTCGGGTCATACCAAGCACCCTGCTCACCTTGTGCGAATAAATCAAGCGGTGAGAATGATGGCGGGATTGCCAGCGAATCAAGCCAATCTTGCAGTAGTGAGTTTCGAGTTACTGGATCTGTAACAGTGCCACCTACGGCTGCAACTATACCTTTTAATAGATTATTTCTAATACTCATTAGAACCTCTAAAAAAAGGGCCGAAGCCCTTAATATTATTCAGCTTTCTTTTTTCGCCGAGGCTTTGGGAAGACTATATCACCTTCGCCCATCACATTAGGCTTAAAGCGAAGGTCGATAATTTTATAACCATCTTTGCGCAGCTTCAGCTTGTCCGCTTGTGACAGCGGGTGCTTGGCATATGCAATCATAATTATAAGTCCGCATCCGCAATTGTAAGTGTACCTAGCGAGTGTTTGTTATCAGATACAGCAATATCCCAGTTTGTGCCGGTAAATAGTGCGGTGTCATCAGGTGAAGCACCACCATTTGCAACATCCCAAGCGTAACCCTTCAGTTTTAGACCGAAAGAGTAATCAGCCTGCCAAGTGGTTTCGATGCGAGTTTGGCCGTTTGTGGTTTCCATGTTAGTGATAATATCGCTCGCGTTATCCACGATGATACCACCAGCAACAATAGACAGCACTTTGGTCTTGTTCGGAACACCTGCGACGTAAAGCTCAGGAATATCAGAAACAACTAGGATCTTGCCTAGCAGCGAAACAACAGTTACATTTGAAGAAATAAACAGTTGCTCACCGTTAGCCAGCGCCTTATCAATCAGTGCTTCATTACCGCTTGAGTGCATGATGTCACAAACCAACATGCCATTCATGTCACCAAACTTAAAGTGACCAGCATTCAGCGCTTGCTGAGATAGACCTGCGCTTGCAGATACATCATTAACCAGTGCGGCAACGTTTTCTACAGCAGCAACAGCCGCACCGACGGCAGTGTTTAATTGGTCAGCTAGCAGAGCATCTGCAAAACCTTCTGAAATCGCCATGATAGCAGACTCAGGGTTTTCCATTAACCATGACATTTGACCTGGCTCGAACGTAACTGGGCCGAAGCCACCAGCAACTTTAACGCCTACGAACTCGCCTTGAGCTAGGTCAGTAGATGATGCAGCACCGATAGCAGCATTGCGATCAACACGACGTTGAGCGCCTGACAGTGTTTGGAAGAAAGCTTCCTTGGTGTAGTTACCACGCCACGCGTTAGTAGATAGTACAATTGCACCACCACTTGCAGCGTTAAACGCTTCTAACTTTTGACCGAGAAGCTCAACCGTAGTTGTATAGATCTCATTGTCATAAACTTGCATATTTGCTAAAGCCATTTTGTATTACCTCTTATTGTGTCAAGCCTTGCGCTTTTAATCGCTCGGCTAATTTAGATTGAACCGTGTTCTGTGTAGCGGGTGCTCCGCCATTAGTTGATTGCTTAGACCCGGCTCCGCTCAAGCTTTTGGCTTTTAAAACGCTTTTCCACGTTTCTGACTCACTGACTCCGTCTAGAAAGTCTTTTGGTGATGTATACTCTGCATCGCCGTCTTTAATCCTGGTAATGGCTTTGCCGCTACCGTCGTACTCGATAAGTACGTTATTATTTAGTTGAGTTTCAACAAAAGGCTTATATCTATCATCAACATTAGAAAGAATTGAGCTAATTACCGCACTTTTATCTCGCTCTGTTAATGCGTTTCGAGCTGTTTCCGCTGCGTTATTAGCCTCTGCAATCTTGCTTGCCAACTGCTCTTCATAGTGAGCTTTTAACCCGTCCATGTCACCAGTTAGCTTTAATCGTTCTTCTTCTGCTTTAACTGCTTGCGCCCTCGCTAACTCTGCTGCTTCCGATGCTTCTAGCGCCTTCTGCTGCATTGTTTTCTTCTCGCCAAGTAGCTCGTCGTTCTTTGCCTTCAGTCCTGCCGCGTAATCTTCAACGCCTTTTAATTGCTCTTCTGATAAGCCTAGTTCTGATAAATCCATTGTTAAACCTCTGGTTTGTTTGTTATGCGCTCTGCGCTTTAAGCGTATTATAACATCGTTGTCAAGTAAAAAGAAACTTTGTTATTTTTTATCCATTTCTTTTAGTATTCTGCCAAGCTGGTTATCTTTCTTTTTCATTTCTTCAATTGTCAATGGTTCAAATGTTGAGTCAATTAATGATTTGGCGAACGTATCTGCATCCATTTTAGACAACGCCTTACCCAAAGTAGGCCCAAGTATTTCTATTCTATCAGCCTGACTCATCTGCTTTAACGACTCAAAATAAGTCTTTTTGCTGCTTACTTGTTTCGGATCGCGTTCACCATCTGCGCCGGTGAAGTTTTCCGGCCTTGTACTTGCGCTGTCGTCGTATGTAAATCGGCCATCAATTTCTACTATCAGCCTAGAACGACACGCCGGATGCAGCGGAGGTGTTGGCATCGGCTCACCTTTCTTAAATACCAACTGATCATTGGCAGAACACTGACGGCTTGTGCGATTATCTAGCGTAGCTAAAAACCTATAGCCGATAATAACCCGGTCATTGGCATCAGCAAAAGCAATAGTAGCCTGTGTTGCATAATGATTTGTGCCTGTGCGAGCCATTGTCTTTGCTGCCCTGGCCGCCTTGGACAAGTCGCCATCAGGCCTGTCTAGTGTGATAGTTTCGAGTATCCTAGCCGCAATCTCTCGATTAGTGCCGCCCTGAATAAAACCTGCTGCCACTGAATCATCAATCACTTTAGCGTACTGCTTCCAATAGCTTGACACGTATCGATTGTAAGTTGTAAATTGATTTTCACCCACCTTGATCGGCGCACCTATCGCTACACTGTTAATAATACCCGCACTTGGAACACTTGACTCGTAACCACTTACAACACTGTCGAGAGTTTTAGCATTAAATACCACCTCATGCTGGCCTAGCTCTCTATTGTTAACCTTGTACTGATTTGCGTACGCCTGCAATTCTTCGCTCGTTATACGGCTTATTTCAGCCCGTACATCGTTTAGCTCTTGAGTGGATAGCATCTTATTCGGCATTGCATTAAGCACATCAGAAACGCGCTTCTCGATGGTTTCGAGATATGGCAGCACATCATTACCGAACTTAGCAGCCACTCTTTCCAAGTAGACAGAGTGACTGCTATAAACCGATGTGAGCGTGTCAACGATAGCCATTACTCTACCTCACTTGCCGCCAATGCCGCTGCTTGCTCCATGGGCACGCCACCTGAGTTAAATGCCTGCTCTCCCGCTTCTTGCTCAATCTCTTCATCTGTCATCTTAGTTAAACCTGCTTGGCGTGATGATTCATAAATGGTAGTCAATGGCAAGGCGCCCATTTGAACTAATTGCATGTGAGCTAACAGCTTCTCAGGGGTCATTTCGTCAGTTATGAACTGTGTATTAAGCTCATAAGTAATGTCAGCGCTAACGCCGGTCATTTCAGCTTGCCAGTTCAATAGCTGAGTAACGCCCTTGGATACATTAAGCGACACTTGCTTGAGCGTTGAGATACTAGCCCCTGCTTCCATTTTCTTAGCGCCTAGCGTTTGATTGCCGGTTGTATCCTGAACCAATTGCGCACCAATCATAATCATTCGCTGTTGATCGCGCTCCATTTCAGCAGCAATGGCACCAGTTGCAGCAATCTGAACAATCTCGACGCGATCATCTTTGCCGAATTGGTTCACACCTTTTGCACCAGTGTTTAAGCCATTAGGATTAGCCTCTGCGAACTCGTCAGGGTCATCAACAAAGATATTTGTCAGTCCTTGTCCGTGTGCGTGGAGGTTATCCCGGTTGTCGCAGTCTAACAGAAAGTGGCCTAGGTTAGCCTCTGCTAAATCATACAGTGGTGGCTTGGCTGCTGCTGCACTGTTATCTTCTGCTCCGAAAAACTGGAACGGGATATAATCTAGCGCCATACCGTTAACAGTTGGTGTAATATCCGTGTACAGCTCATCTTCACGCCACACTTGATTATGATAAACACCGTCAATCAGCACTAATCGCCGGATTTGCTCTGCCTCTTCAAATTCTAGCTCTGACACTTGCTGTTCGTATGTTTCAACTAATCGCACCTCAGTTTCACGCCAGAAAATAATCTGCTCAGCCGTGTATAAAATCCATTGCGGCACACCAATACCCTGTCTTTGCTCTGCCTGCGTTACACCATCAACAGCATCAGAATCTAGCAATACACCATAACGACCGACACTAGACACATCAGCAACAATCTTTTGCACATTGTCACGTAAATCTTCCCGTATATAATCCATTGCCGGAGGAATTGTATCCTCTGGCTCATTGGACCAAATCATACCTGTGTTGCTTGCCTGTGTTCTGGCCGTTGCGTTTAACAACTGGCCGCGCTTTAGATACGTCTTAACACGTTGCGCACGTCGGGCAACATCAGGATGCACAGTGCCGCGAATTGTATCAGTGTAATCTGGTAAAGGTAGCTTTAACTCTACTACAGCCGCTTTACCGTCTAACACAGCTCGAATACTGAGCCAGATAGGTGACAACTTGTCATAATCTTTATGCGTGGCATCAATGCCTGATTTGTTTTTGGGTTTGCCTCGCTCGATAACCTGGGCCATTATATAATCCTCTTAACTTTTCGTTTTACTAAATGAGGGCAAGCGCCCATAATGAAAGCATCCGCCTTGTTCGGTGATGCTATACCGCGCTTAGCTAAATCCTTTTTAGACTCAACCATATCAAGCCCACGCTTAGAATAATCCTTATGTGGTGAGCACAACTCTGTTTTAAGCGCCTCAATGTCTTTGATATCAGAGCTAATGCTTATCAGTTCGCTAGCATTATACACCATGCCCTTGTTAATTGCGTTGTATGTATTGCGAAGCCTATCGGCTACATCTCGCCACGCCTGAGCCTTTAAATTTTCAAACTTGGCTTTATTGGTTATCTTTGGGGCGTATTCTTTGTCCGGATTAAACACAGCATCACCCGCGTTAAACTTGTGATAGCTATTCTTGCCTGCATTTTTAAGTATCGCACCTACGCCAGCACCTACGCCTATTGAGTCATAGATTAACTTGCCTTTACCAACAAGTGACCATGCCTTGAGCGCCGATTTGTCTAGCTCATCCTCTTCCGCCTTCCACTCTTCTATATGCTCGCAAATGGCGCCATTAAACACCGCCACAGCGTTTTTATCCGCACCACTATCTGCCACGTCATAGCCAACAGTTTTGGCGCCAGTTAAGTCTAGATCTAATCCCAAGTGAGCATTGACAGCAGACTCAACCCATGACCTTTTAATTATCGCGTCGTCATCATTATTGCGAGGCTGGCCAAGGTAAACATGTTTATACTGATCTAGATCCTGCTCCTTCATTTGCTCAATGACATTAAGCAGGGTTCCAGATAAAAAAGGATTATCAGTGTAATTAATAAGACGGCTAACTGTGCTTTCTGGTGGGTTTACAATGAACTTTTGATATATAAAGTCAGTGATTAAGTCAGGGTTAAAGCTGATCCAAATCTCAGAACCTTCCTTACGGATTGTTGGTTCAAGAATGGCCCATTGCTCAGCCGTTAAATTGTGAGCCTCTTCTATCCAGAGCACATCGGCACCTTCAAATGACTTTATCTCGTCAGTGTTCCGCTCTATACCGTAAAACGCAAATTCAGAGCCGTTGGAGTGTCTTATCTCTGCTGCCATGACATCATAACCGCCAAGATCAAACGCACTTATCTGGTTCTTTATGAGCGTATAAACAGAGTCCTTTATCTTGTTCTGGAACCTACGAACACACAGAAATCTTGTCCTGTATTGTTGCCCTATATGCGCTGCCCTGCCTGCAAACTCCCATGATTTAGATGAAGCACGCCCACCATATAAAACCCGGTTACGAGCCTTGATGAATCTACCGTTATCATCAACCCAAAAGCTTTTGAGATTTGGATTAAGAGTCGCCATACATATCCGAAAATGTCTTAACTTCCTTGGTTTCTTGCTGTATCTGCGTTGTCTCTTTCCAGCCTGCTTGCGTCTTGAGGTAGAATATCATTGCTGAATTATCACCCTCTCTGGCCTTAGATAAAAGAGAGCCTGCAACATCACTGATAGCCCTTGCTTTACCTGCTTTATAACGTAAAGAAACTTCGGGCTGCCTTTCCATTATCGCGTAAAATGTTGGCTTACTAATCCCGAAATAATCAGCAATCTGCTCAATAGATAGCACTGCGCCTAACGCTTCAACCTGAGACACTTGCTCGTCACTTAATACTGTAGCGGGCCGTCCGCCTTTGTTTTTTTCTTCTGCCACCTCTGATAGCTCCTGTGTTGGCTCTGCCTGTGTATATTTTAACACAAGCACAAAAAAGCCGCACTATTGGCGGCTATATCTATATTAACTCCTAAGCTTAGTAAGTAGCGCATTAACTAACGCCCTCTCTATATCCGTTTCCGGCACCAAATCCTCAAAGTACGGGTTAGCCTCTGGCTGCATCCAAGTTGCTGCGAACATCTCATAAGTGCAGATATTAAACGCTTTTCTATCAACACCATTAATCACTGCATAACCCTCCGGCCATTCGCCACGAAACCTGTTTACCACATCCACCACTTTCTTTGTCATTGCGTAATCACTCATCGTCTTTCTCCTTACTTTTGCATTTCTCATCTGTCCCGCTCCAGACGCCACAAACAGAACACCGCCCCCAAAAATGACCGCCTAACTTATCGCACTTTAACGGCTGGCACTCGCTATCATCAGGATTCCACTCTACCGGCTCACTCATTATCCTTCTCCTTGTTCACATGCTCCCAGTACAAAATACACTCTTCAATAGTCTCAAACTGCATTGTCTCCACCAGTTCGACCTCACCACAAAATACCTGATTGATAATTGTTACCATACATCTTCCTCAGGATTAATGCCCAACATAGCCTTGGCGTGTGCTATTGCCGCTCCTTTAGTTGTGTGAGCGACACCCATTGACAGCGTGCGCTTATCAGTTCCGGTGTCAGCCCACGTCTCAACAAAAACTAAGCAGTCCTTATCAAATGCGGGATAGTAGTAATAAGCTCCAAAATCAGCAGGCTCATTCATCGGTGCTGGCACCTCGAACCCGTTGACCGTGATTGTATTTTGCTTCATAAAGAGGTCAAGGTAATGCTCTTGCCCCTCACTTCTTGCAGAGCCACTCACTAGAAATTGATACAATCTACCTTCAATCACAGCTAGCACATTAAAATCTGATTGAAGTTTATTAAGCCAAACTATATGTTCAACCCCTTGCCCGTCCCTTGTCACAACAGACTCACCTGCTAACGCTTTCTCTAAATCAAATGGTAATTTTTTCATCTTTATTTCTCCTTATTGGTTAATTTTAACTTTTACGGTTTCAAACCGCATAACTATAGGCCTCATTTTCAAAAACGAGACCCACATTATACACCCTTTCTCACCATTAAATCGCCGCGATGGTCGTACATCTTAAACCCAAATCTACCGCACGAATCACACTGGCATGATTGAACGACGGCAGGTAAATCGTGCTGCTTAGATCCCGCCCACCATTCCGCAGCACCTTTTAGTGTCTTAACCTCGTGATGAGAGCTTAAAGCCTCGCCTCCACATTTGCACTGCATAGCCTACTCCTTATCTGTGTTAGCTAAGTCTTCTCGTTTCGACTCAATTAAAGGTATACAGGCTTTAACCGCAGTCATGTATCTAGATGCCTGCGACTTCCCTATTCCTAACCTGTTTTTTATTACCTCAGTTGTGATTTCATCGTGATGCATCAGCACCTTCAACTTGCTTGGCGCTATTGTCGTGCGCTTCTGGCTGTTATTTTGCTTATCAAATGACATAGCGACAGCCCTGTAAATTCCATCTAGCTGGGGCTTGTAAACCTCATCATCTGGATCCATTGCTAGCATAACTATATCAAGAACCGTATTCTCAATTACCACTGGCTTTCTCCCTTTCTTAAACTCGCCAGCCATCATCAATCTAATTTTATCAGCCGACATCTTCTTTTTAATAAGAGCGTCTATCTTCGCCTTATCACCGCTTTTCTCTACATACTCAATTATTTCAACAGCCCCGACAAGAACAGACGGGGCGTATTCTGAGTATATCTTGATTGTTTCTAGTACATCCATGGCAAACCTCTTTTGCAGATTATTTTGCCTAGTATGCAACTATCTAGTCAGATATACAATATTTAATTGCTCTATTATTCCCATACTATTCGTTGCTGCATTAGTGGTCATACTATATATAAGTAAACTAACTTTGTTTTACACTAATTGCGATTATTACAAAAAGTTGTTAGATAACAAGTTTTTCCTAACTACCTAACGCCTAGCGTTACCCTTTACCAAGAATAATCCCATTCACTGGTTCAGGCTCAACCAGAGACCGCAATTATCGCACCTGTAGCCAAAAACCCCACTAGCCCGCATACTATCGCTGCAAATACCACCATCAAGAATCCGTACATTCCACCCTCCTTAATTCCCGCCTTGCTATCATTAACAGCCCATCGTGAACGTAGTACGTGCCTTTATTCACCATCACGCCCACAGCCGCCCTGGATAACCCGTTATCACGCCCAAATGCTGCATTATTGTTGTCGTAATGTTTTGCTATGTAATCTTTTAGTTTCAACTGTTATACTCCTACTTAATATGCCGACCAAGCCTCTGAGTATGCTGAAATCGTGTCGGCTTTATACCCGCCAAGCCTCTGCACATGCTCAAACCGGCGGGACTCTTCATTATACCGTTACAAGTAAAATTCGACTGTTGCACAGTTTGTTACAACTTTTTGCGCGCTCACATCAAACCACGTCTTAGAATTATTGATTCGCTTGCGGTCTGTAGCATCTAAAACGCCATCACTGTTATCCACCTTCTCTGTAGATAGCTCCAGTCCAAAATATTCAGCAACACATTTATCATTCATATAGATACGGTTCATAGCGCCCTTCTTCCATTGTTTACCACCTGCTGCGATTAGTTTTTGCTCAATTGTTTGCTCTTTCATGCTGTACACCTCTTTTAATGCTAATGAAAGGGCGATACGGTAATCACCAACAAAACCAACTGTTTCACGTGCAATTTTGTGTGCTGTTTTAAATAGTGTTGATTTGTTCATGATAACGCCCTTCTGTTTTATCGCCTTGGGCCATTCCCTTAGCTGATGTAAACAGTGTATATATATTTAACTACATTGTAAAGTGTTTTATATACAAATCGGGAATTTATTTGATGTAAGTCGCAATATTTTCTTTCACGCACAAAAAAGCCAGCTATTAAACTGGCTTCTCTGTAGCATTCGGTCCGGCGCTACCCGCATGAAAGATTAAGTTACTCTCTGACCTAAGCACATTTGCTGTGGTCTAATGTTCGCATCATAGCGTCGTGAAATACTATGAGGGACGCCGGGAAGGAGTACCGGCTTGCGTTACATTAGCAGCAAGGGCATGCGCTTCACACCCTGGTAAATTACTTTCTCAATGTTACTATTAAATCGTCAATATATCCATCAGATTTACCGGCTTTCCGCAAATCATTGATTATTGCGTTTGTGATGTCTCGCCGATTCACTTTGTTTCTGTCGCTGTTGCTTTTTGCGTTCCACACGCCGATGGCAATTGATGCAATAGTGGTAGTAACGACTGCCATCGCAGTGACAGCGGATGAATTCACGGTAAGCCACTCTAACATTCCGCCGCCTATGGTCGCCCCTGTTAGCACGTGATGGGCAGTTTGTTGTGCGCTCATATAATCTTAATCCAATCTGAAAAAGTGCAGGGGCATAGTTAATTATGATATTAATTGTCACCGCACTGTATATAATCGCGCTTGCGTGTCGCGCTATAAAATCTAACATCTAACACCAAGCGTTTGTTTTTTATATATTTTACATTGACTTTTAATCTATATCAAATGTCGCGTCTTCGTATTCGTCGCTATTTTCTTCCAGCCAGTCTTCCAGCTCGTCAATAGTTCCATAGAATACACACTCGCAAAACTCAGTGATCGCGTTCCAGGTTTCATATTGACTGTCAAAAGTGGTGTAAATTTTTGTTTTCATATTGTTTTCCTTTAAAGTATTTTGCTCTGTTTAACATTCGGTTTGCATAACTTACGTGCTTTTCCCAATTGTGTTTGTTTTTGGGTGTTCGCTTAGTCATTACCTTCTGGTTGCCTGGTCGCTTGCTGTGGCCTTTATTTTTTGCCATGTGCCACCCAATGCCTACTGTCTAGGATAGGTTTGACATCACCGCACTGGCTGCACTCTTTTAATATTGCAGTGTGTGCGCCTTTGTCCTTCCTGTCATAACCTGATTTTATTCTGCATTTTTGACATGTTTGCATGTAACAGCCTCCCTGTAAGAATCACAATAGCTTGAGCCATCAAGGTGGTATTTCATATCAACTAAACCATGAAGCGGGTATTTAACTTTATGATTACAAGCGCAGTTGTGGAGCGGTTTGTCAGCGAATTTGCAGCTTATACATTGTTTTTTCATAAGCACCTCAATGTAAGAGTGAAGCCAGGCTGCTGAATTGACAGCCTGGCGTGTTTCCATCACATTTTCACATGACTGACACCTTCTTTACGATGTCAGCAAGGGAAGATAGTCTCACGACTGGGGCCGCTACGCGCATCACTGCGTGTCACTGATACAAGATCACCTCCTGTTATAGATACATTATAGCTTATTTTTTACTCTTTGTTTCGTTATGTCGCGCTAAAGAATAGCTGCCGAAGTAAAAAATACTGATTGCACTTGTTAAACTCAGCATTGTAGTTGATGTTGCTAGCGATAGATAAAACGCTGCTAGATTCTCATCCCATGGCGCTGAAATACAGCACAATAAAATGATTGCTAAGTGCGATTTAATCCACAGCGAAGCGATGCTGCGTCGTGCTTTGCTTCGCTCTGTGCTTTCGCTTAATGTAGCTTTTACAAACTCCTGTACGCTTTCTACGGTCTTTGCGTTAGCTTTCATTACCTCTTCGTCGGTCAGATTCATGTTACCAATCCAGCCGCCGAACTGAGTTAGAAGCCCGTCTTCTCTATCCAGTACATTATCAACTGCTTTAGGCGCTGTCTTAAATATATCTAAAAATCCCATAGCCTACCCCTTTAGCCCAATAAACCGATTTAACATGTCAATCACAACCTTGGAAACTGGGTTTATTCCTTTGCGCCAGCCCTGCACTGTATGTTCACTAACATTTGCTATCATTGATAAATCACGATTGTTTAAACCTGTTTTTTTCTGTAGCTCTATAAATTCTTGATTGATTTTCATTTCGTCTTTCTCCTGTTTGCCGCCAGTTGCTAATATGTAAACGATAACCGGCGGAACTATGTATAAAATTAACTCTAATATTATAGCGAACAATCTAGACAAACGCCTTTATCATGCTCAGCTAAGTCTTTAAGCTCTGCCTCGTGTTGCTTTATCGCTTTCCTAGCTTGCGCCCAAAATGTTTGCGGCTTTATCTTCTCAGTCGGAACAACACCGGCAGCCATCATTTGATTAAACAGCTCCTCTTTATCCTCTAGATAAACTGGGCCGTCTTTGTCTTTATGTATAGCATAGCCTATCTCCTCTTCTCCGTTTTTTGCCTCTTCCCAAATATCGCGGCGCGTGCAATAGACTATATACCAATGCTGCCAACCAGCCTTAAGGCATCCTATGCAATTGCTATGATTAAAAGTCTTGTAAACTGCGCCAGGGTCAATTCCAATCGACTCAAGCCTAACTATATTCTCTTCCGGCCAAATCATCGGAAACAGCGTTTTGTAACCCATTTGCCCCATGATTTGAGATCGTCTTGTGATACGCCCTTGCTCATTCTTATCCATCCCGTAGACATATACGTTTTCTTTTTCCGGGTCGTTCTCTAGCATCCATTTCTTAAACGGATCTGTCTTGAGTCGATTTGTGCATAGTATTTGACCACTGCCGACCTTCCATGCTTTAGCATCGATGCAGACCTGAACTGGCGTTGTTTCGTCCCATTTTGGGTGATTTGCGTATGTGATTTCTAAGCCTAAGTAATCAGCAACGTCTTGTTTTAGCTTCTTAGTACACACTTGCTCAACATGCCCGTTAATATCGTGATTTAACAATATAACATTCTCAGCACCAAACATAACCGCAACTGACAGCGCGCATTCACTTGATGACTTTCCGCCTGAGTAACATATAACATACTTCATGCTTTTCACTCCTTCCTATTGATTCAAGTTAGCCAGCCCATCTTGCTGGTGTTGGCCGTGAGTCGATGTGTACAAACCCTTTATCTTTATATAACCCAACCCCTGCCCAATACTCACCCACGTAATGAGCGGTAAACTCATATACATCAGCCGGTGACACTCCTTTTACAACTATATCAGCCGCTATACCTTGCCTGTGCTTACTGTTCTTAGCACCGCCTATCTTCGCATTGTACTCTTCACATCGACAGCCGGAATTGATCGTCACTGGTGCGTTAAAATGCTCTCTGACGACTGTCACCAATTGCAGCAATTCAGTATCAACGGTGGCAAAGCCGCATCCGCAATTACATGCAAATTCATCTCTTGTGAAATATTTATTAAGTTTCTTTTTCATTTTAACTCTCCTTAATCACTACATGATCACCTGACAATTTAACTGTAAAATCAAATGATAACTGCATTAAATCATTAAACGTTACATCACACTCAAACTCAGCATTTGCAACGCAATACTCATCATAATTCTTTCGCTGCACAAATCCTGGTTTATCAAAAAAAATACCCTCCATTAATCTTTTTTTATCACCAGTTATAACTCCCATCTCCCCAAGATTTATTTTCATTTCAATACCTCCACTTTAATTTTAACATTTCCACCTTTTACTTTCTCGCCCTTTCTGATTGTTAGCACATCGATTTGCTCATCATCAAGCCAGAACCCGGCATGTGTCAATGCATCGAACGGCGCTTTCACAAAATTGTCAATATCAAAACGCCTTAGTGTTGGCGGGTTAAGTGTTACCGATACCGCCAAGCGATACGGCAATTTCTCATTATAAAGCGCTGCGCCTTCAATATATCGTATGGCTAACTCTCTGTACTCCCTACCACGCTTGCTGATTATCTGGCGATTGTTAACTGTGCGCCAGTAGCCATTGACAGATGGCGGGAATGGTAAAGTTATGTCGTAATCACTCATCACGCCCCCACATATTATTAAGCGCTGCTGCTATATCATTCGCTTTCTGCTCACTTCTAGCTTCTGCAAATATACGCCCATTTCTTGTGATGCACCAAACACCATCCTTGCTTATTGTTAACTCTTCTGTGACATAGCCTCGACCAAGATGCCAGCCTAGTGATGCTTTGCCGGTTTTCCTTACTGTTCGCTTTTCAACGATATAGACACTCACAGCCCCAACTCCTCATCGATTGCTTTAATCTCTAGCATCATCTCAGCATCGCGGCGCCTCTTAGTAAATACTGGGTCAGCCCTTGAGTCACGCGGTTTTTTAGCTCTCGACTCGCTAATGCTTGCACGTACTTGCTGGTCAAATGGCTTGTCGTGCGCTTCATAACATGAGTTGCAGCGTTTGCGTGTTGGTAGTGGCTTCATTAAATAGTGACGCTCAAAGTCTTTATCCTCGCGCTCTTGCATACATTCAGCGCAGTAGTGAGAGTTTTTAATGTCCATATTTACACCCGCCTTTAAATACCCTTCTATCAGTAAAAGCTTTGCTATATAGCAGTTCATCAAACATGTTGTGTTTAGTTACAACTGACTTCACCGCTTTCTCTGCCACCTGTAATCGCGTAGGTCGGCCAACACCTGCCTGCTTGGCTTCCTGCATCATCATCATGTGCTGAGTTGCTGACATTCGGTAAAGGATTTTGTAAGGCGCTTCCTTTTTTTTGTCGAGCTGGTCTTTTAAGTGTAGCGCTCTCAATCTAGCTGCTGCACTGCTGATAGTCATATCTACCAGATTTGCAAACTCGACTGTTGTAAACCACTTATTAGGCGTCAACGCTTTGGCTATTTCTTCGATGTATACTGTATTGTAGTTCATGCTTTCTCCTATCGCCCCACCTAAGCAGGGCTAAGTTACTGATTTATAAGTTAAATACTAAAAGGGCACATCCTGGTCGAATGCTGGCTGTGCAGGTTGGCTCTGCTGCTGCGCTGGTGGAGTTCCCCACGACTGAGGCGCCGCCTGTTGCGTTGCAGGTGCCTGCTGGTATTGTGGTGCAGCTGGTGCCTGTGGTCGATGCTGTGGCTGCGCTGGTGGAGTTCCCCACGACTGAGGCGCCGCCTGTTGCGTTGCAGGTGCCTGCTGGTATTGTGGTGCAGCTGGTGCCTGTGGTCGATGCTGTGGCTGCGCTGATTGCTGACCTCCTCCCGCAAACTCAAAATCAACAAGCTTAGCAGACATGCCTGACTTCGCTTCACCATTGCTTATCCACGCCTCAGACTTCACGTCATCCATGGTTGCGACGATTTGAGTTCCTTTTGTGAAGTGGCTCACCAGCTTCTCAGCTCTCTGGCCAAACATCGCAACTTTGACCCATTGAGGCTTTTTGTTTTCGCCATATCCAATATCATAAACAACCGGCATCTCTAGTAATGTTGTACCTGAGTTGGTTTGCTTCATCTCTGCGTCTTTACCAATTCGAACTAATTTCGTAAACATTTTGCTTTCCTTTTTATTTAATTAACGATTCAATTTTTGCTTTATATGCAAGGTCTTTAATTTGCTCTAAAACTTCCGGGTTAGATTTTGCTGCTTCTATCCATTTTTTATCAACTTCGGTTACAACTGGCTCCCTTACGTCGCAAGCATCATCATCTGTCTGAGCCAGTCCGATAATTGCACTATACGCATAACGGCGCATAAATGTAATGCTCGCACCCATTGCCTGAGCTGGGTTTTTGCCAGCGCCACCCATCAATACGGCTTTAGTTATCAAAAATGACGATGATATATAACCGCCTGCTTCATGGGTCAGGACTGTTTCTATCTCAGTACCTCGCTCAGTCTCGTTTAACAGTTGGACCACCGCTAGCCCGTTATTTGCTAGTGGCTTTTGAGCTGTCTTAATACACTGTGCGAGATCGGCATATTGATATCCGTGACCAGCCTTAGCTTTAAATGCGCCAGTTAGCTCGCTTTGCATCTTTGAGATAGCCAGGAATAGCTCTGGCCTGTTATTTTCGCTTATCATATCACCCTCCTTAAAATGGCATTTGCTTTTCGAGGTCATCAGCTACGCGCTTGATTAACTCGATTGTGCTTTCATACGGCTTGCCCTTAATATCTTCACCGGCCCATGTTGATGCCGCAAAGTTTAGCAACTCCTGGTCAGTCAGACTTAATAGCTCCAATCTGATTTTATCTGCGCTCTCTCTATCCGTCAGCCTTTCCATGTTAATCTCCCATTTTCACGTTTTTGCGACCGTAGCCGCGTGACGTATCTACCCGATCAGCGCCGTTTGCGTACTGATCGGACTTCTTGTTCATGTTATCGCACATAACATTAATAGTGCGCTCCATTTTTTCTTCCCGGTTAACTGCATGTGCCGCTGGATTAGCTGCAATGCTAGCAACCAGGTTCGCGTATTTACTCATTATAGCCTCCGCATTCATCATA
>JBFGZH010000002.1:0-28958 GCA_041586895.1 Psychromonas sp.
AGTGCCTAACCAGCTGATCTGCCAGCCCTGGGCTTTTAGTTTATCCGCCACCGCCAGGCCGGGAAAGACATGCCCGCCTGTTCCGCCGGCCATCACTAATAAGGTTTTATTGTGCTTCATGGTTCACTTCTTTTTTCTTGCAGCTTGTCTTTCTCGGCTTAATCAAGCGGACCTGTGCCGACGCCAGACGCGTTTCAAAATCAATACGTAATAACAAGCCCACCGCCAGAGCGATAGTGATCAGACTGGAGCCGCCGTAGCTGACTAACGGCAGGGTCAAGCCTTTAGTCGGTGCAACCCCTGATGCCGCACCGACATTCACTGCCGTTTGAAAGGCAAACCAGATGGCGATTCCTATTGCCGCATAACCGGAAAAAATCTGAGCCTGCTGCAGCGCTTTTCTACCTATTGCAAAGGCCTTATAAACTAAAATAAATTCTAAGATGATCACTGTCGAGACGCCGATAAAACCCAGCTCTTCCGCAAGGATGGCCATAATAAAATCGGTATGGGCTTCCGGCAGGTATTCTAACTTTTGCACCGAGTTTCCCAACCCCTGCCCGAACCAGCCTCCCCGGCCGAATGCCATTAATGACTGGGTCAACTGGTAACTGCGGCCAAAGGGATCCGCCCAGGGATCTAAAAAGCCGAAGACACGGGCCATACGGTAGGGAGAAGTGACGATCAGCACCACCATCACGGTCAGTAGTGCCAAGGCAATACCGATAAAGGAGATCATTTTCGCATTGGCAATAAACAACATGCCCATCATCACCACAACAATCACCACCGTTGAACCCAAATCCGGTTGCAGCATTAACAGTAGAGCAAAGACAAAGAGGATGAACAGGGGTTTAACAAAGCCCTTGATAGTATCCACCACCTCCTCCTGACGGCGCACCAGGTAACTTGCTAAAAACAGTACAATGGCCAGTTTGGCAAACTCGGAAGGCTGCATATTTAATGGCCCCAAGCGTAACCAGCGATGCGAACCGTTGACCTCAGTACCGACCAGTAAAACCGCCAGCAGCCCGAAAAAAGCAAGGAGTAACAGCAGCGTCTGACGCTCATACCAGAGGCGCATTGGCACACATAATATTGCAGCAAGGCCGCCCATACAGAGCAGCAGATAGAGCAGATGGCGCTTTAAAAAGCGGAAAGGATCGGCAGCCAATGCGATACCTTCGGGCATCGAAGCGGATGCCACAATCACTAAGCCAACCGCCATTAAGGCAAAGACCACCAACAGCAACTGACGATCATAAGCCTGCTCAACCCTTTCCGGATTGAAAAAGTCACTGAGCTTAGTTAAGCATTTCATCTCTGTGCACTCGCATCAGTTAATGAAGCGACCAGCTGTTTAAAATGCTCACCGCGCGCCATAAAGTTGGGATACATATCCAGGCTAGCACAAGCCGGTGTTAAGATAGCTAAATCCCCAGGTTTGGCACGCTCGGCAATCCGTCTTACCGCAGCATCTAAATTTTTAACCACTTTTGCCCGTTGATGATGACGTGCAATTTCCTGTCCGTCTTTACCAAAACAGACGATTTCCCCTTTAAGCTCATGCAGCACCGCTGCCAGTTCACTAAAGTCCGCGCCTTTTCCCTCTCCGCCTAAAATAACGTGCACAGCGCCGGCAATGGTATCCGATAAACCCGCTAATGCCGCTTGTGTGGCACCGACATTGGTCGCCTTAGAGTCATTTATCCAGCGCACCCCATGCACATCGGCGACAAATTCGCAGCGGTGAGCCAGGCCGGTATAGCTCTGTAGCGTCCTGAGCATGGCATTTTTATCAATATTCACCGCCTCACCCAGGGCAAAAGCTGCCAGTGCATTCATCCAGTTATGTTTGCCGCTTAATTTTAACGAGGTCACGGCCAACAGCGGCTGGGCATTTTTGGCTAAATAAATATGCTGCTGTGCATCGCTTATTAACCCGTAGTCTTGATTATCAAAACCAAAACTCAGCTGTGCCTGGCGGTTATTTTCCGGCCGGGTTAGAGGATCATCACGGTTAAATAGAGCCTGCTTGCTTTGCTGGTAAATACGCTGCTTGGTTTGTGCATAATCTTGATAGGAGTCGTAGCGATCCAGGTGATCTTCACTGACATTTAAAATGGTGGCGATATGCGCATCCAGGGAGCGGGTGGTTTCCAGTTGAAAGCTGGACAGCTCCAGTATATAAAGATCAACCTCAGGTGACAGCAGCTGCAGTGCCGGAACGCCGATATTGCCGCCAACAGCCACGGCTATTTTTGCTTCCCGGGCCATTTCCCCTAATAAACTGGTGACCGTGCTTTTACCGTTGGAGCCGGTAATGGTCACTAATTTTGCATGGCTGTAGGCCGGTGTTTGCAGCTGTCTGGCAAAAAGTTCAATATCACCGATAATTTCGCTGCCGGCAGCCGCTGCAAAGCGTAGTGCCGGCGTAGAGAGGGCAATCCCCGGACTGGCAACAATTAAAGCAAAATCGGCCAATAACTGCCCCACCAGCGGGCCTTTAATAAGCTTAACGGCGGCATTTAACTTCTCACTGCCGGGCGGATTATCGCGCGTATCAAAAACGCTGACTTGATAACCTTCCTGAAGAAGAAAGTTAACACAGGACAATCCGCTGATGCCCAGCCCGACCACGGCAACCTGTTTATCAAACATCTTAACGCACCTTTAATGTTACTAAGCCAATCAACACCATAACAATGGTAATAATCCAGAAGCGGACAATAACACGCGGCTCCGGCCAGCCTTTTTTCTCATAATGATGGTGAATGGGCGCCATACGGAAAATACGCTGCTTGCGCAGCTTGTAAGAGCCAACCTGCAGAATAACCGACAGGGTTTCGATAACAAAGATACCGCCCATAATAACCAGCAGAATTTCCTGGCGTACTAAAACCGCAATCACCCCTAATAATGCCCCTAATGCCAGCGAGCCGACATCGCCCATAAAAACTTGTGCCGGATAAGTGTTAAACCACAGAAAGCCTAAGCCGGCACCGACAATAGTGCCGCAGATAATCACCAGTTCACTGGCCTTGGGAATATAAGGAATATACAGGTAAGGAGCATAATTAACATGGCTGGTTAAGTAAGCAATCACGGCAAAAGCTGCCGCCACCATTACTGTCGGCATAATAGCCAGGCCATCCAGGCCATCGGTTAAATTAACCGCATTACTGCTGCCGACCACGGTAAAGTAAACCAAAGGAATAAAAGCCAGGCCTAAATAGGGCATATACTGTTTAAAAAACGGCATGACAAAAGTCAGCTCAGCTTCCGTTGACGCGGTATAAAACAGCACCACGGCAATCGTCAGCGCAGTGACTGACTGCCAGAAATACTTCCAGCGGGCAATCAAGCCATCGGGATGCTTACGAATAACCTTTAAGTAATCATCCATAAAACCTATGGCCCCGAATGCCAGGGTGGTAAATAAGACTATCCACACATAATGGTTATCCAAACGTGCCCATAACAGGGTCGAGCTCAGAATAGCGCCGAGGATCATAATACCGCCCATAGTCGGCGTGCCTGCTTTGCTGAAATGCGATTCCGGTCCATCATCGCGGACCACCTGACCAATCTGCATACTTTGCAGATAGCGGATCAACTTTGGTCCCACCCATAATGAAAATGCTAATGCGCTTAATACCGCCATTACCGTACGCACTGACAGATAAGTCAATACATTAAGAAATGTAAAGTGACTTGAAAATAATTCGGCTAACCAAACAACCATGGATTTTTCCTATTTTATAACGGGATTATTGTTAAATTACAACTGTAACTGCTTAATATCAGCAACCACTTCTTCCATTTTCATGCTCCGCGAGCCTTTCACTAAAATGGTGAGTTTTTCACTGTTTTCTAATAAGGTGTTTTTTTGTAGGTAGCTATGCAGTTGCTGCCTGCTGCTAAAATGCAGCGCGCGGTTTTTCTTTTCCTGGTTAAATGCCTGTGCCGTCTGCTCGGTTAATTGTCCGACCGTTAATAACTGCTCTACGCCTTGCTGTGCAGCATATTCACCAATGGCAATATGCTCTTTTTCACTATGCACGCCAAGCTCTCCCATATCGCCTAAAATCAGCAGGTGTGCGCCAGCATACTGGATAAGCAGATCAATGGCCGCCTTAACCGATGCTGAATTGGCATTGTAGGTATCGTCAATCACAGTCACCCGCTCATTAATCTCAGTACAGTTCAGTCGTCCGGCGACCGGTTTGACTAAATCCAGGCCACTACGGATCACTTCCAGGTCACAGCCCAATGCCACGGCCATCGCAGCGGCTGCTAAAGCATTGCTGATATTATGCTGGCCCGCTAAATTCAGGTGCACCTCGGTGCTCTGCAGAGCACCGTCACGGCAAAGATTTAAGGTAAAGACTGCTCTGCCCTGCGGATCAAAGCTGCTCTGCGAGGCAAAAAGATCAGCAGCGCTGTTATGTTGCGAAAAGGTCAGTATATTGACATTAAGCTGCTTAAGTTGCTGCAGATATTGCCCGGCAAAACTATCATCAAGGTTAACCACCGCATAACCATCGTGCTTTAAGCTTGACCAGATCTCCCCTTTGGCCTTGGCCACTCCCGCTATTGAACCGAAGCCTTCAAGGTGAGCCGGCATGACATTATTAATTAACGCCACATCAGGTTTTGCCAGCTGCGCAGTATAGGCTATCTCACCGGGGTGATTGGCCCCTAATTCGACAACGGCAAAGCGGCTTTGCTCGCTTAAACGTAATAGCGTTAACGGCAGGCCGATATCGTTATTAAAATTTCCGGCCGTTGCTAAAACTGAATTTTCAGCCGGACTGAACTGCCGCAGGATTTGACTGAGTAATTCTTTACAGGTGGTTTTACCATTGCTGCCGGTAATCGCCGCACATTTCAGGGCGCTGATTTTTTGTTTGACAAAGGCCGCCAATAAACCTAACGCGATGCGCGTGTCTTTTACCAGTACGGTAGGCAGATCCGTGTTCACCTTGCGCTGCACGACAAGCATCGCCGCACCGGCTTTTTGCGCTTGCTCAGTAAACTGGTGGCCATCAAAATTATCTCCCTGCAGTGCAATAAACAGGCAGCCGGCTGCAATAGTGCGGGTATCAGTACAAACAGTATTAATCACGCTATCTTTTGCCGCGGCGTTAACAATAGTACCGCCGGTTACCTGCGCGATGTCAGTTAAGGTTAAAGGGATCATAAATAAGCCTCATTGTTTAGCTATTATTGTTATTATATTGTTCTTGTAACGAGGCTAATAACGCGCGATCGCTGTAGTATAAACGTCTGTCAGCAATTATCTGGTAATCCTCATGGCCTTTACCGGCCAATAAAATAATATCGCCGGGTAAGCTGTTTTCTAATAAAAACAGCACCGCCTGTTTGCGGTCATGAATCTTTGTTACCGCAGCAGGATCCTTAAACCCGGATAAGATATCCTGCATAATAGCAGCCGCTGATTCACTGCGCGGATTATCATCCACTAACAGCACTTTTTCAGCATAAGACTCCGCTACCCTGGCCATCTTTGGACGTTTACCTTTATCTCTATCGCCGCCACAGCCGAACACGCAGATCAACCTGGCCGATGATTTATGTTTCTGCAGGGCCTGCAGGGCTTTTTCCAACGCATCGGGCGTATGTGCATAATCGACTACAAAGGTCAGCTGCTGGCTGGCAAAATAATACTGCTCCATACGTCCGGGAACACCGCTCAACTTTGGAAAAACAGCTTCCAGCTGAGCAACACTTATATTTTCAGCAAGCAGCAGGGTGAGCACCGCCGCTAAATTGGAAACATTAAAATCCCCGTAAAAAGGAGCGCAAATATTACCTTTTCCCCAAGACGATGCAAATCTAAAGTTAATCCCCTGCGCGAGATAATCGACTTTCGTTATCTGCAGGTAGCCATTTTTCCCTGCGTATTTTTTACCGTTGACGCCATAGGCGATAGCATCCGGAAAATCATGCAGCCAGCTAACACCTGTTTGATCATCGCCATTAATAATGCGGTGAGTCAGTGGAAACTCTGTAAACAGGCGCTTTTTGGCTTGCTCATAGCTGCACATCGAACCGTGGTAGTCAAGGTGATCACGGCTTAAGTTACTGAAAATGGCACTGTGAAAAGGCAAGGCACTGACACGTCCCTGACTTAAGCCATGTGAAGAGACCTCCATCACGGTATAGTCAACATGCTGCTGCTGATAGTCATACAACTCGGAAAACACCGAAATGGCATCCAGGGTGGTATTTAAGCTGCTTTTAAGCGCTCCGAATAAACCATTGCCCACTGTTCCCATCTGTGCACTGCGCTTGCCTAACAGCATAAAACAGTTCGCTAATAGGCTAGCAATGGTGGTTTTACCATTAGTGCCGGTTACCGCAATCACCTTATGCAAATTCTGCTGCGGAAAATAAAAGCGGTAGGCCAGCTCACTTAAGATAGCCGGCAATTGATAAACATTGATAATAGGGACATCCGCTTGATAACGCATGGCACCATGTTGCGCTGCATCATGTGTTTCCGATAAAACAGCCGCAGCCCCCTGGGCAATGGCTTGTTCAATAAAGCGGCGGCCATCTAAAAGCGCCCCCTGCAGTGCGACAAAAAGATTACCGGTAACGATTTTACGGCTATCGAGATTCAGTCCGGATAGTAAAATATGCTCAAGCTCTGTGTCTAACCAGGGGGCCAGCAGCGTCTTTAGCGGCATTAATTCAGGGGGCTTCATGGTTGGCGGGACTCCAGCAGCGTGTAACGTTCATTTTTATCATCCGGCAGAACATGACTCAATAACAGGGCACTTTTCATAACCGCCGAAAAAACCGGCGCGGCCACATCGCCGGCATAATAGCGATCACCCTGTGGCTCATTAATCATCACCGCAATGGCAAAACGCGGATTACTAATCGGCGCTAAACCGGCAAAAACCGCCACATAGTCATCGCCATAGCCGCCAGCTTCCGCTTTTCGTGATGTCCCTGTTTTACCGGCGATACGGTAACCTTCCACTTTTGCTTTCGGAGCGGTGCCTCCCTTTTCTGTGACCCCCTCCATCATGTCCACCACTTCATAGGCGACCTTGCGCGGAATAACCTGACGCGCACCAACCGGATGTTCATTTTTGAGTATTGATAGCGGGTATTCGACACCACCGCTGCCTAATATGGCATAAGCTTTAGCAAGTTGTAGTGTGGTGGTAGTGAGGCCATAGCCAAAAGACATAGTCGCCAACTCAAAATCCGACCAGCGATGACGAACGGGCAGACGACCAACACTTTCGCCGATGAGCGCAATGCCGGTATCATTACCAAAGCCAAAATTGGCAAAGGTTTGCTGTAACTGCTCAGGTTGTAAACGCAATGCCAGTTTACTCACGCCAATATTACTGGATTTTTTCAAAATCATTGCCAGATCTATTTTGCCGAGATTATGTCCGTCACGAACACGACGTCCGCCTAGCGACATCCAGCCCGGTGATGTATCAATAACCTCGTCAACATCTGTTTTTCCGTAAATCAGGGCACTGGATACGACCAGGGGTTTCACCGTAGAGCCGGGTTCAAAGGTGTCGGTAATGGCACGGTTTCTTAACTTATAAGGTTGATATTGATTGCGGTCATTGGGATTAAATGAGGGGTAATTAACCATCGCATAGATCTCTCCGGTATTGACGTCTAACACGACAAGGGAACCGGATGCCGCATCATGCATTTTCACCGCCCGCTTTAATTGACTGTAAGCCACGGCTTGAATACGCTGGTCGATACTCAGCTGTAGATTACCGGCCGCTTTTTTCTCTTTAAGTACTTCAATATTGTCAATGACATTGCCGAGCCTATCTTTGCGCACACGTTTCTTACCGGTCTGCCCCTGCAGATAGCTGTTATAACTTTTTTCAATACCTTCAATACCCTGCGCATCGAGATCGGTCAAACCGAGAATATTGGCATTAATTTCACCGGTTGGATAAAAGCGATGCGATTCTATGCTGTTGGCGACACCCGACAGCTTTAATTTTTTAATATATTCAACGACCGGCTGATTAACCTGCCTTTTCAGATAAGCAAAACGGGTGTTGGGCTTCTGCATAGTCTCCGCCAGCTTTTCCAGCTCAATCCCGAGCACTTCAGCTAAAGCAGACCATTTTTTGGATGTATAGAAAGACTGCTTGGTATAGGTTTCTTTACCGGTTCGCGAATTTACTTCAACACTCTCGAGCAACTCCTCTTCGCTAAAGGCGTAGGCATCCTTTACTACCTTAGGATCCACCCAGATAGCATAAGCCGGGACGCTAATCGCCAGCTCTTCACCATTGCGATCGGAAATATTGCCGCGATGAGCCACGGACTGTGTCACGCGTAAGCTGCGTTTATCTGCTTCAGCCGCTAAATATTCAGGCTTAATCACCTGAATATAGGCCAGCCTGCTGATTAGCAGCACGGCGACCAGCCCGGTAATCAGCGCAACAGCCAGGTAACGCCAACGCGAATAGACCGGGTAAACTTTACTCTTTTTAACATGTTTCTTGCTTTTGAAGCTGTCTAAATTCCGTTTTATCTTCTTCATGGCAATTCCACTAAGACACTATTTTTTTTTGCCGGTTGCGACATTGCCAGCTTTTTCTCGGCGATACGGCGAATGCGGCTGTGCTCATCCAGGGTATGTGTTTCAATAAGCAAATTACGTGTTTCGATCATTAAATTATCTTTTAGCTGTGATAATTGTTCTTTCTTGGTCACCAGTTCGCGGCTCTGATGAGTAATATAGATGCTGTAAACGGCCGTGATTAAAATCATCACCGCCAATAACAGCGCTATAAAGTGCTTGCGTAGATCGGCAATAATTAACAACAGCAAGTTATCCCGCACGCCACTCAACCTATTGCGCCTCCGGCTCTGCTATTTTTTCAGCTACACGCAGTACCGAACTGCGCGCACGCGCATTGTCTTTAATTTCCAGCGCACTCGGTTTTAACGCTTTGCCTAGCGATTTAAGGGTTTTGCCCTGCTTCATCTGCGCTTCGGTTAGCGGCAATCCCGCCGGGTATTCCCGCCCTTTTTCCTGTTTGCGAATAAAACGTTTAACAATTCTGTCTTCCAGCGAATGAAAACTGATAACGGAGAGTTTTCCGCCAATCGCCAACACCTCTAGAGCTCCCTCTAAGACCTTATGGATCTCTTCCAGCTCACTATTCACATAGATACGAATAGCCTGAAAGCTGCGCGTTGCCGGGTGTTTTTTCTTTTCTCTTTTCGGACAAAGGCGTTCAATTAACTGCGCTAACTGCAGCGTGCGTAAAAACGGCGTTTCCTCACGGTCGGCAACAATCGCCCGGGCAATCCGGTAAGCAAATTTTTCTTCACCAAAGGTTTTTAATACCCAGCCGATATCATCCACATCTGCCGTTGCCAGCCACTCTGCCGCACTGACCCCTGACGTCGGATCCATGCGCATATCCAGCGGACCGTCACGCATAAAACTAAAGCCGCGCTCCGCATCATCCAGTTGCGGCGATGAGACGCCAAGATCCAGCAGTATGCCGTCCACTTTGCCGAGCAGATTGAGCTCTTTTACATAATCGGCCAAACCGGAAAAAGGGCCGTGCACAATAGTGAAGCGCGGATCTTCTTTCATTAACGCTTCGCCCACGGCGATGGCACGCGGATCTCTATCAATGGCAATCAGGCGGCCATTGTCACCCAGTTGCTTTAAAATATGGCGGGAGTGGCCGCCACGGCCAAAGGTCCCGTCAATATAGATGCCGTCTTTTTTAATTCCCAGGCCATTCACCGCCTCATCAAGCAGTACTGTGATATGTTCAGCCATTACAGTGAAAACCCCTTTAATCGCTCGCTTAATTGCTCACCCGCAGGTAAGCCCTGTTGTAGATCTTGTTGTACTTGCTGATACCACATCTCTTCGTCCCACAGCTCAAATTTATTTAGTTGTCCAACCAACATCACTTTTTTTTGTAATTTTGCATGTTGTCTTAGTGTTGCTGCGATTAAAGTGCGCCCACCCTTATCTAACTCACTCTCTGTTGCATAACCCAAAATCAGCCTCTGCAGACGCCGCTCCTGAGGATCGGTACTCGATAAAGCAGATAATTTACTTTCTATTAATAACCATTCATTTAACGGGTAAAGCAATAAACAGGGCGACTGCAGATCGATAGTGCATACAAATTGCCCCTGGCAACTGTCCATCAGCCACTCACGATAGCGAGTCGGAATTGCAATTCGTCCTTTAGCATCAATATTTATTGCACTGGCACCACGCAGCATAAAAAATCAAATCCATCAGTAATTTTTGCTGAAAAGCTCTCGCTTTAGAAAAAGATCCACTTTTATACACTTTATCCCACATTTACCCAAAGGAGTCTAATAATGTGAGGAATTATTGCAAGCTAAGTGCTGTTTTTTTCTATTTCTGTTCACATAAAAATGATCTAAGTTAACTTGATGCGTCAAAATGAAATTATCATCAACAATGGTAAGACGGAGTTCGCCCATGTTATACTTCCGCGCTATTAAATTTTTTTACTTCTTTATTAAGGGAAACTCCTTTGCAAGATCAACAACTAAAACAGTTCGTATTACAACAACTTGAAGATATGAAAGCCAAAGAAATCAGCGTTATTGATGTGTCAGAATCATCGGACGTCACTGATACTATGATTATCTGTACCGGTAACTCTAAACGCCATGTTCGCGCTATCGCTGAACAAACTGCATTAGCAGCCAAACAGGCAGGTGAAGCACCTTTAGGCATTGAAGGCCTGGAAGGCAGCGAGTGGGTACTGCTTGACCTCGGTAATATTGTTATCCATGTGATGCAGGATGAAACCAGGCAGTTCTACCAGCTGGAAAAACTTTGGGAACAATCGGCGTAATGAAAATTCAGTTAATCGCAGTGGGCACCAAAATGCCCGACTGGGTTGAAAAAGGATATCAAGAGTACGCACGCCGTTTTCCCAATGAAATGCAGCTTGAGCTGCTGGAAATTCCCGCAGGCAAGCGGGGTAAAAATGCCGATATCAAGCGTATTCTAAAAAAAGAGGGAGAGCTCACTCTGGCAGCCATTCCTAAAGGTAACAAAATTGTCACTTTAGAAGTCACAGGCAAAGCCTGGACAAGCGAGCAACTTGCTAAAGAGATGACCAAGTGGCAACTCGATGCAAGAAACATCAGTTTGTTGATTGGTGGTCCGGAAGGACTGGCACCTGAATGTATCGCAAAGTCCGAGCAACGCTGGTCGCTTTCCCCCTTAACTTTACCGCACCCTATAGTGCGCATTATTGTCGCGGAAAGCCTGTATCGCGCTTATACCTTAACCATCAACCATCCTTATCACCGAGAATAAAACGTGGTTAAAAAGCGCATAAGTATAAGAAATCATTCGGCTGAATCTACTCTTTTTATGCGCCGTACTGTGTTTGTCGCTATGGCAATTTTATTTGCCATCGGCATTTTAATCAGCAACCTCTACTATCTGCAGATTACTTCCTTTGAAGCTTATCAAACACGCTCTAATGCCAACCGCATCAGTGTGCAGAGCATTCCACCGAATAGAGGCTTAATTTACGACCGCAATGGTATTGTCCTTGCGGAAAACCGCCCGGTTTACAGTTTACAGGTTATCGTCAATAAAACGAAAAACTTAACCGGCAATATTGAACAACTGCGCCAGTTACTGTCACTGACAGAGCAGGAAGTGGAAGCTTTCTATAATAAAAAACGCCAAACGCGTTCTTTTAAAGCCATTGTTATCCGTGACAATCTAAGCCCCGAAGAAGTTGCCCTGTTCACCGTTAACCAGCATAAATTTCAAGGCTTTTCCATTCAGGCAAACCTGAAGCGTTTTTATCCTTTTGGTGATGCCTTTACCCATGTCCTGGGCTATATAGCCAAAATCAACAGTAACGACCTGCAGCGGATTGAACAGCGCGGAGAGAGTGCCCGATATCGCGGCACCCGTTATATCGGCAAATTAGGTATCGAAAAATATTACGAAGCGCTGCTGCATGGACAACCCGGACAACGTCAGGTTGAGGTGGACAGCTGGGGAAAGGTGATTCGTACTCTGAGTTTCACCCCCCCGGTACCGGGAAAAGATCTAAAGTTAAATATTGATATTAAACTGCAGCTCAAAGCCCAGCAGTTATTGGGTGAGCATCGCGGCAGCGTAATTATCATGGATGCTAAAACAGGGGGAATTTTAGCCTTAGTATCAAATCCAAGTTACGATCCCAATCTGTTTGTACAGGGGATCAGCAGCAAGCAATACCAGGCACTGCTGCAATCTAAAGATCGCCCGCTTATTAACCGCGCCACGCAAGGCCGCTATCCGCCCGCTTCCACCATTAAGCCGCAGATGGCGTTATTAGCGCTGGATACCGGCGTTATTACCGAATCAACGATAATTAATGATCCCGGCTGGTGGCAGGTCCCGGGGTCAAAGCGCCGCTTTCGCGACTGGAAACGCTGGGGCCATGGCAAAGTCAATGTCAGCCGTGCGATTGAGCAAAGCTCAGATACTTTTTTCTACGATACCGCTTACAAAGTCGGCATCGACCGAATTAGTCCGTTTATGAATCAATTTGGTTTCGGCACCTATAGCGGTTTAGATCTGAATGAAGAAACCAAAGCCATTATGCCCTCTCGGGATTGGAAAAAATCCCGTTTTCGAGCCCCCTGGTATGATGGCGACACTATCTCTGTCGGCATTGGCCAGGGTTACTGGACGGTGACCCCTATTCAATTAACCAAAGCCACCGCCATTCTCGCCCGTCGCGGTGAAATTATAGAGCCGCGTATTTTACAGTCCATTATCTCATCCGGGGGCGCTCTTTCACCTGTGCCTGAGCCTCAACAGCCCATACAGTTAAAGGATGATCATTACTGGGACATCGCCTTACAGGCGATGCTTGGCGTGACCACTAAACGTACCGGGACGGCTCATAAAGCCTTTAGTGACACAGGTTATACTGTTGCCGGTAAATCAGGTACGGCACAGATAGTGAGTATCAAAGAAGGTGAAGAATATGACGCCAGCAAGTTAAAGGAGCGCCATCGTGATAATGCCATGTTTGTTGCCTTTGCTCCCTTTGAATCACCTGAGCTGGTCGCCACCGTTATTCTGGAAAATGCCGGCGGCGGCAGCAGTAATGCCGCACCTATTGTTCGCGCCATCTTTGATGAATACTTTAATCACCTGCCGGCAACCCAAACTGTTCAACCACTAGGCTTTTAATCATGGTCAGTACACAAGCGCAAAAGAGTATTTTCTACCGTTTACATATCGATCCGCTGTTATTACTGGGGATCTTTGCATTGATGGGACTCAGCCTGACCGTTCTCTACTCAGTGGCCGGTTATGAGATGGTCATCAGGCAGCTGATTCGCCTTGCCATTGCCCTCGCAGCGATGGTGATACTGGCGCAGATTCCACCGGAGATGTACCAGCGCTGGACACCTGTTATCTTTATTATCTGTGTATTGCTTTTAGTCGCGGTGCTGGTTGTCGGCCATACAGGTAAAGGCGCACAACGCTGGCTGGATCTGGGTTTTACCAAGTTTCAACCCTCGGAAATAATGAAGCTGATCATGCCCTTTATGGTCGCCTACTATATCGACCAGGAGCCCCTGCCTCCGAAACTCAAGCAGATCTTTATTGCCCTGCTTATTATCATTATCCCGACCCTGTTGATTGCCAAACAGCCTGATTTAGGCACCTCCATCTTAATCGCCTCCTCCGGACTTTTTGTTCTCTTTCTGTCCGGTGTTTCCTGGCTGTATATTGCTATCGCCGCCGCTGCCGTGCTCGCATTTATTCCCATTCTGTGGTTTTATTTAATGCATGATTATCAGCGTGGCCGAGTATTAACATTAATCAACCCTGAGGCAGATCCGCTCGGTGCCGGTTACCATATTATTCAGTCTAAAATTGCTATTGGCTCCGGCGGATTATGGGGTAAAGGCTGGCTGCAGGGAACACAATCACAACTGGAATTTTTACCCGAACGTCATACCGACTTTATCTTTTCCGTGTTTTCTGAAGAGTTCGGTCTGGTGGGAATTTTATTATTACTGACTATCTACCTGTTTGTTATCGCTCGTGGTCTCTGGATTGCCAATCAAGCCCAGGATGCTTTTACCAAACTGGTCGCCGGCAGCATCATCCTGACCTTCTTTGTTTATGTGTTTGTTAATATTGGTATGGTCAGCGGGTTATTACCTGTTGTCGGCGTGCCCCTGCCCTTAATCAGTTATGGTGGAACATCAATTGTCACTTTATTGGCGGGTTTCGGCGTTTTAATGTCTATTAATACGCATAAACGTTTTAATGTGAGATAGTATAATGATAAATAGATTGAAAATAACAACGCTGCTAGTGCTGTGCTTTTTAGCCAATGGCTGTGCGCAGTCAAATAGCCGCTATGCGATTAAAAATGATCATAGCCCGGAAAAGATTCCTCCCTTAGGTCATATTGAGAATATCACCCCGCATTATGAACCCTATTCCCGCGGCGGTAATAAAGATTACCGCGTACGCGGTATCGGTTACAAGGTGCTCACTGGGATTACGGAATTCACAGAGTCAGGCTATGCTTCCTGGTACGGCAATAAGTTTCATGGCCACCTCACCGCCAATGGCGAGCGTTACAATATGTTTGCCATGAGTGCCGCCCATAAAAATTTGCCTTTACCCAGCTATCTACAAGTCACCAACCTGGAAAACAATAAACAGATCATTGTACGGGTTAATGATCGCGGCCCCTTTCATCAAGGGCGCATTATCGACCTCTCTTATGCGGCTGCCTATAAACTCGATATGCTTAAATCCGGGACAGCCAAAGTGCAAATAAAATTACTGCACCTGCCTGAAAAAGAAAGCAGCAGCAATCAATTTAACGGCCGTTATTATATTCAGTATCTGGTCACTTCCGTGCCGGAAAAAGCAGCGCAGTTGAATAAAAAACTCAGCGCCAGCTATCAAGTGAAGAGTGTATCGATCAAGGAAAAAAACCACTATAAATTACGTTTAGGTCCGTTTAGCAGCCAATTAAAAGCACAGGATATACTGGCAAAAATACACCAGGACTACCCGAGGGCATTTATTATTCATAATAAATAATGGCCTGTTAAGAAAAGACTTTTCCACCCCAGGTATGCACATAGTGAGCGCCGCTGATAAAAGTCAGCAGCGTCACTAAGAACAAAGCAAGCTGCACAATAAATTCGGGTAACAGCGGGTAGAGCTGCTGCATCAACACCATTAGCGCAAAGAGGATCTGCACGGCTGTACAGCTCTTGCCCCAGATACTCGGCGCCATTTTATAATGGCCGAACTTATAACGATAGATAAGCACACCACTGACAATCAGGGCATCCCTTAACAGCACAATCACCGCTAGCCAATATGGCAGTAACCCCACGAGCGCAAAGGCGATATAAGTACTGAGCAGCAAAGCTTTATCAGCAAGCGGATCGACAATGGCGCCGTAATTGCTGGTCGCATGCCACTTCCGTGCAAGATAGCCGTCAAGAGCGTCACTTCCCCCGGCAATAAAAACCAGCCAGAGCACAAGCGCATACTGCTCATTAACGATAAGCAGGGCAATAGGCACGGCCAAAAACAGACGCACTGTGGTTAAGAGATTAGGCAGTAACTTGATAACAGCATGAGTCATAGCATAGCAAGCGCCATATGCAGCTAGGCACTATCTTTTAACAGCAGCTTCTTCGCATGCACAACAGGCAGCTGATCAGTGTTGCTCTTTTCAGCAAAGAAAACGGAAAGTTGCGTTTCATTATTATCCCGGCGCTGCAGCGTGATGCGATAATTTTTATCAGCAATATTGAGCTTCACCACTAAGCGATCGTCATCCTCGGATAAGATAACCCCCTGCTCGAGCGCAAAATCTTTGGCCGAAGGAAAATAGAGGTAGTCAAGCAGCACCTGCTCTCTTTGCAGCGCAATGGACTGCATGATCTCGTCCATAATCATTTTATCCCGGCGCTTTTTTCTGCTGACAAGCAGATAAAGGATATAGCCGGCAGTAACAAACCAAAAAAATGGAATAAAAAACGACACCACGACCAAAAAGAAGATGGCTACCATCAACAGCTCCTTATAAAACAGCTATAAAAACAAACCACGCCCAATCTGATTAATTCACTGATTTAGCGCTATATTGATAATCATCCTTGCCGCTAAGGCTGCAACCACTTGCTAAAAACAGATTATAAATTTAATAAGATTGATACAATATCAAAAGATTAGCATCTCTTGCATAGGTTTAGATAGTAAAAAAGCCTTTACCGCAAAATTGATGTTCAAGATGAGAGCTGCCGCAAAACAGCCGACTGCGCTCAGCAGCCTAATCTGCTTTTTGATATTGCTCAAGATCAAACAATTTATCACGAATCCCCCAGAAGCGACCGCTTTTACGGGCGATAATCACTTCCGGCGGACGTAACCTGTGGGCGTTATTAGCCACCTTAGTCGGTGCGCTATCTGTAAAGGGACGATGCCTATCTATCAGGTGCAGGCTGATAAACTTTTGAAGGAATAGCGTTTTCTGCGCTTTGCTTGCCAGTTGCCAGAATTCATGCAGCTGCATTCCCTCGTCACTGATATAGGTGACCTTAAGCTGGGCTTTACCAAATCTATTTTTGCCCGGCTGCAGCTGCATATCAACGCATTTCATTATCATGGCATCTTTTAACTGTAATGCCTCACGCAGTTTTTTATCCGGATCCACCAGAATATGTTCACACTGCCGGCAGCGCCTTGCGGCAATATCATTATCGCTGCCGCACATTTCACAAATTTTGGCGCGAAAGCGGTAACCACAGTGCTCGCGCTGTCCTCGCGAATCTTCAGCGTATCCCTGACACTGCCTGCCGTAATGCTCAATCACAAAACCGGCCGCATCAACTTTACCCCAGAAGTTATTATTAAAGCCGCAAGCCGGACAGGGAATGGTCACTATTTCACTGTCACTATCGGGCTTCGGCTCGCCCACTTCCGGCTGATAGAGATCATAGCAGTTGCCGGCAAACTCCATCACCAGGCAATCTTTTTTCCCCGCAAAGAGGCGCAAACCACGGCCGACAATCTGCTGATAGAGACTGATCGACTCTGTCGGCCGTAAAATGGCAATCAGATCGACATGCGGCGCATCAAAGCCGGTGGTTAATACCGAAACATTGACCAGGTACTTTATTTTTCGTGCTTTAAAAGCATTAATAATCCGCTCCCGCTCCGCAAGCGGCGTATCACCAATGACCAGGGCTGCATTTTCATTAGCCAAATAGCCCATAATCTCCTGCGCATGGTTAACTGTCGAGGCAAAGATCATCACCCCCAAGCGATCCCTGGCGGTCTCAATCACCTGTTCTATTATTTTCGGAGTCGCTCGCGCTGATTTTTGAATCACTTGCTCGAGATCCGCTTCGCGATAATAGCCGCTTGCGGCAGGAGTTAAGCTGGAAAAATCATAGCCGAGCACCGCCATATCCATCACTTTCGGCTCGGTCAGGTAGTTTTCATCAAGCAGAAAACGAATCGGCAGGTCAAAAATGCAGTCACGAAAAAAACGCGCCTCCTGTGAGCGTACCTGCCCGCGGGTGTGGTACTGATAAATCCAGCCGAGTCCAAGGCGGTAGGGTGTTGCGGTCAAACCCAATATTTTCAGGTTAGGGTTTATCTTCTGCAGATGGCGGATCACTTTTTGATAGCTGCTGTTGTTATCTTCAGGTACACGATGGCATTCATCTATCACCAGCAGTGAAAACGCCTCGCTAAACTGCGCTAAGCCATTGACCAGCGACTGCACCGAAGCAAACACCACCTGTTGATCGCTTTCTTTACGCCCGAGTCCGGCAGAAAATATCGATGCTTTTAAGCCATAACTCTCATATTTCTGATGATTTTGCTCGACCAGCTCTTTAACGTGAGCAAGCACTAACACTCGACCTTTCGCGATCCTCGCCAACTCGGCAATAATCAGACTTTTCCCAGCCCCGGTAGAGAGCGCCAGCACTGCCGGCGCGCTATGCTTACGAAAGTAATGAATAGTCGCTTTAACACTGTCTTGCTGATAGGGACGAAGAGTATACATAAAGGCAATAACTAAATAGGTCCATAGAGTTAAAGATACGGGGTGTAGAGCCACCCCGGTTCAGAGCTTACTGCAGCTCTTTTTTCACCGCCTGGACAATCGCCTGCGGTTTTTTCAGATATAAAGAGTGATCCAGTAATAGCGCACGGTCAGCCTGGGTTAACAGCAGCGCAGGAAAGGCATTGGTGCCGATAAACTCCTGCAGCTCAGCAATATCTGCAAGAATATATTCCGCGTCATCACTGAGCTCGGATCTGAACACCTTATTCGGTGGCGACAATTTAAACTGTTCGATAAGCGTACTGAAGTCATGTTTGCTGGTGAAGGCATTGCCGTCATTAAAGTGTGCTTTCTGCAGCGCACTCAGTACCGGCAGCAACTTTTGCGGCTGTTTTTTCTGCAGCCAGGCCATCAGATTCGCCGTCATCACAGAATCTTTAGGGCTGTCGGCAAAGCGCATATAGGCCTTACCAAAATTAAGCGCACTGTGTTTAGTGACGGCATTGAGCTGCTGCAGACCGACGCTATCACTGCCGTCATAATGTACGCAGTGCCAGGCATGGATGGTCATCTCCGGAAAAGCCTGCGCAAGTGCATCAACCAGAGCACTACTTGCATAGCTCCACGGGCAATGCGAGTCATAAATAAAATATAATTCCGGGTTCATTGATTTGTTCCTTTTTGTAAGTAATTGCAATTGTTTAATTAATCTTATGATAAAGCTTACACTTACTGACCGGCAATTTTCATCTGTTTAATTAAAATGGAGCCGGTTTTCAGGCTGCTGCGCGGATCAATATCATTGCCAATTGCGACAATATCCATAAACATCTCTTTTAAATTACCGGCAATAGTAATTTCATGTACCGGATAAGCGAGCACGCCATTTTCAATCCAGAACCCGGCGGCGCCGCGAGAATAATCACCGGTCACCATATTCACCCCCTGGCCCATTAATTCAGTCACAAACAGACCGCTGCCCATCTCTTTAAATAATTCGGGCAGATCTAAGCCGCTGCTTTTGACAAACCAATTATGAATACCACCGGTATGGCCGGTGCTTTGCATACCCATTTTTCGTGCTGCATAACCGGTTAACAGGTAAGTTTGCAAGTTGCCCTCTTCAATAATATTACGCGTCACAGTCTTACCGCCTTCCTGGTCATAGGGCGCACTGGCAATACCTTTCAGCAGATGCGGCTTTTCAGTGATCTCCATCCAATCCGGAAAGATTTGCGTATTTAGACTATCCAGTAAAAAACTCGATTTTTTATATAGGCTGGTACCACTGATTGCGCTGACCAGATGACCAAATAAACCACTTGCCACTTCCGGCGCAAAAATAACCGGCGCCTGTTGTGTGGCTATCTTTTTCGCCCCTAAACGCGCCACGGTGCGTTGTACCGCATCATCGGCAACCCATTTAGGAGTAAACAGATCCGCCATATCACGGGCACTTGTATAACTGTAATCACGCTGCATCTCATCATTCTGCTGGGCGATTAACATACAGCTTAAGCTATGGCGACTGCTGGCATAGCTATGTAAAAAACCATGGCTATTACCATAGACTTTAACGCTGGAGTGGCTGCTTAGCGCTGCGCCATCGGAATTAACGATACGTTTATCGCTGGCAAGTGCGATATCTTCACACTCTTTAGCAATGGCTAATAGCTGCTCGGTGCTCTGCTCGCCGGGATGGTACAGGTCCAGATCTAACGGGTTATTTTCCAAGCAACTGGGATCCAACAGACCGGCAAAGCTGTCCTGACTGGTATATTTGGCAATATCGACCGCGGCTCTGACCGTTGCGTTTATCGCTTCCAGGCTTAAATCAGCAGTTGAAGCACTGCCTTTACAGTGGTTGACGTAAACACTGATGCCCATTGCACCATCACGGTTAAATTCAATATTTTCAACGTCTCCCAGGCGCGTATTAACAGAGATCCCCGATGTTTTAGCCAAGGCGACTTCAGCCTGATCCACACCTAACTGCCGGGCAATAGTTAACGCTTCACTCACTGCATCTTCGAGTTGTTTTTTCTGTTCAATCATAAGTAATACACCGTCGGAATAAAAATAAATTTTGAGGGCAAAGAATAACATGCTTTAAGGCAAGCTTCTTCTGAAGATGTTATGATGTGCGCAATTATATGCAAACTACTTATTTATCCCCTTAAATTGTAATAGAAAAGAACCTTATGAATAATAAAGTCGAAGAAATTGCTGATGATGAGATCAGTAAATCGCAGATCAAACGTGAAGCCGAAGCATTAAAAGTGGTTGGCCGTCAATTAGTTGAATTAAATACTAAACAGCTGACAAAAATTCCGGGAAGTGAGTCGCTTTTCCATGCCATTTCTGTTGCCCATAAAATTCAAAACAAGCATGAAGCACTGCGCCGACAGATACAATATATCGGCAAAGTCCTGCGCAGTGAAGATGTTGACGCGATCACTGCGGCACTGGATAAGCTTAATAATAAACATCAGCAGCTCACCCATGCAACACAGAAACTAGAAGTTCTGCGTGATGAACTGATTGAGCTGGGCGATCCTAAAATCAACGAACTGTTAGCAGAGTTTCCGCAACTGGAGCGCCAGAAATTACGCCAGTTAGTGCGTCAGGCTAATAAAGAGAAAAAGCAGGAAAAACCCGCCAAAGCGGCCAAAGAGCTGTTTGCCTATTTAAAGCCGGTGTGCTTATAACGCAGCAGATTGTCAATATTGACTCAACCAGAATGGAATAAGCAATGAAAGATAAGCAACAAATATTAACCGAATTTTTAGCCGAAGTTAAACCCACGCAGCAGCTTTGGGCTTTGCAGGATAAAAACAGTGAAGATTGGGTGGTACTCGACTCGCTCAACTATCAAGAGACAGAGGTGATGCCGCTTTGGTCCAGTGAAGCATTAGCAGCACAACATTGCAGCGAGGAGTGGGCTGATTATCTCCCCGCCGCTATCTCTTTAGCCGACTGGCTGGAGTTCTGGATTGAGGATCTGGTGGCAGATAATGTGGTAATCGGCATCAACTGGTGCGGCGAAGAAAGTGATTTAGAAATTGATCTGCCGGAATTTACCCAGGCACTGGTTGAGATTGAGGCTTTTTAACCTCCTGCCCGACCTCGCTAAGCGCTCGGAAAAGGGATTACTGTCAGTGCTTTGCACTCATCGCCTTATCCCGGGTTTGCTGCCAATCCCCTGCCGATAAAACCAGGCTGCGAATTTGGCCAATATCCTCATTCAACCTTAGCAGTTGAAAAGTCACCATTAACACCTCTCCATCCGATTTAAGCGTTAAGGCAGAGAGGTGCTCAGAGACTTGCTGATGGTCACTGTGCCCATATTCGAATCGCTGCGCACAAAGAAAGGCTTCTAATTCACAGAGCTGTTCACTTAGATTTTCGCCAATTTTTTCAATCAAAGGCAATACCGTACTTGAAGTAATTCGCCCTCGATGCGAGGCCAAAGCAGAGAGATGAGAAAGATAGGCATGCAGCTGCCCGGTCAATAAATATAAAGTTGATGCTTGTGATTGTTTCGAGCGGGGCTCAGCTAATAACGCCTGCCAATGGTCAACTAAATTAGCTTCACTTAAATGAGCCTGAAAGCGAGCCATGCGATACGCTTCATCTTCGACTCTTTGCTGATTTAAATACTGCCTGAAAACAGCCTGCTGGTATTCGCGAATATGATTAAGATTGCTCGCCAGCATCGCACGAGAGCGTTGTTTTAACCAATCCGGCCATAAGTAACGCAGCGCTAAAAAGACAATCCCTGCGGCCAAGGTGGTGATCAATATCCGCTTGATAAATAAGCTTTCCGCATTTAAGCCATAAAATTGCAGGATAATAACGACATAAATAGAAACACAGGCGACAGCAATGCTGTACCTATGCTCCAGATACCAGAAAAAGAAAAACTTAGTGATAGCGGCAATGCCAATCAACGCGAATATCGGCAGATTCAGCAGATACAGACCGGTGGCAAAAGCAATCCCCAGCACAGTCCCGAGCATGCGTTGGCTAAGCCTTAACTTAGTGGCAGAAAAAGTGGGTTTGGTAATAAATAAAATGGTCAGCAACAACCAGTAGTTTTGACTATCTTCCGGTAGCAGCAGAATAATCACATAGCCGCAAAACATACAGGCGGTTAAACGGGCTGCGTGGCGAAATAATGGCGTATTGGGGGTGGTAAAGAGTCGCCAATAGTGCTGCCAGCCTAAGTGCTTTTGCTCATCAAACAAGAAATGCGGCGAGGGTAATGGTGTATAGCTCTGAGTCAACTCACACACTTTCCTTAGATTTTCCAGCAAAAAACCCAGTTGAATCGCACAGGATTGACTAAAGACCTCGCGCTTGGCCAGCCGCCTGGTACTTTGCTCCAGCTCTCTTAGCTCATCTTCAACGCTGTCATGCATTTCATAGTTGGCAATACGGCGAAACCTCGGTTGCCTGAGCATACGTTTGGACAACCCCACCATCACCCTTTGAATACGCGCTGGTAAGGAAGTATCGGCAAGCTCCTGACGTAACTCCCGGTAGACAATATGGGAAGAGCTTAACCGTTCCAGCAGCACTTGCGCCTTAAAAAACTGCTCTAAGTAGCCGGAGCCATGATTGGCATGTTTTTTCTCCTGTTGACGCAGGATTAATTGCTGCTGCACATTGGCCAGTGCCTGTGAAGACTGAGCATTGAGTTTAGCCAGTTTTAGGCGAATATCAGCCGGATCTGAGTTGGCGTCAAAAAAACGCGCTTTCAGCAGCTGGTACTTTGCCAAAGTGGAAAACAGCTGTTGATTATCGTGTTCAAGATTGAAGTTAGGAATAATATACTGGACAAAGGTCGACAGGATAAAGTAACAGGCTGAACCGCCAACAATCAACCCGGGCAATAGCCAGGGCTGAGCATGATGCGGATAACTGAGCATAGAAAAAATGGAAACCGTTAACGCGCCGAAACTTATTTTTCCAAAACGCGGCCCTAAGGCACTGCCCATCATAAAACAAAAAGTGGCAGCACATAAACCTAGCAGAAAGAGCCAGGGGATATGATAGAGAGCCACCACAGAGAGAGCGGCACTGCCAAAGCTGAGAATTAAAGTAAAAAAAGCGTTAAGACGATGATGATAATGGGCCGGATGGTCGGTTAATGCCGCCGCACTTACTCCCATCGACATAGCACTCATCTGCACCAGGTTATTGTTGGCAATACCAAACAACAAAAAGATAACCGTTAACAAACACGCCTTAATTGCAGTAACAAATAAGGGAGAGCGGGTCGACGGTAGCGCAAAAAAATCCAGCAAAGACTTCATCGGCAATCACCCATAACAAAAAATAAGGCAGCAGCTCAATTAGCCTGGCCACTGGCCATGCTTGCAACCGCACAAAAAGAGCAAGCCGATCAGTTTGTTCCGCCAACGGTCAACTGATCTATCTTCAGCGAAGGCTGACCGACACCGACCGGGACACTCTGCCCCTCTTTACCACAGACGCCGATACCGGCATCTAGGCTCATATTATTAGCGACCATGGAAATTTGCTGCATGGCATCAACCCCATTACCGATTAATGTCGCCCCTTTTATCGGCGCCGTGATCTTACCATTCTCAATCAGATAAGCTTCTGAGGCAGAGAAAACAAACTTGCCGGAGGTAATATCAACCTGACCGCCGCCAAAGTTAGGTGCATAAATCCCTTTTTTAACACTGCTTATCAGCTCTTCATGTTCGTGTTCACCATTAAGCATAAAGGTATTGGTCATACGCGGCATCGGCAGGTGCGCATAGGATTCACGGCGGCCATTGCCCGTCGAGGCAACGCCCATTAACCGCGCATTGAGTTTATCCTGCATATAACCTTTTAAAATACCCTTTTCAATTAAAACATTACGCTGCCCGGCTGTCCCTTCATCATCAATATTCAGTGAGCCGCGGCGATCTTTAATGGTCGCATCATCAACCACAGTGCAATGCTTGGAAGCCACCTGCTGGCCAATGCAACCTGAGTATGCCGAAGAGCCCTTGCGGTTAAAGTCCCCTTCCAAGCCATGTCCGACCGCTTCATGGAGCAGCACGCCCGGCCAGCCGGCACCGACGATAACCGGCATAGTGCCGGCCGGTGCCGCAATGGCATCAATATTAACCAGCGCCTGAGCCACCGCCTCTCTGGCATAAGCAAATGCTTTGGCTTCGCCTTCCTGAGTATCGGTAAAATAATCCAGATCAAAACGGCCACCGCCGCCGGAACTGCCGCGCTCGCGTTTGCCCTGTTTTTCAATCAGTACTGAGCAGCTGAAACGCACCAGAGGACGAATATCGCTCGCCAATGTGCCATCACTTGCTGCGACTAAAATCTCTTCATATACCGCATTTAATGATACCGTGACTTCACTGACCGTAGGCTCAAGCGCACGGGCAAAAAGATCCACTTCCTTTAACAGGGCAATTTTCTTATCACGCGATAAACTGTTCAGCGGGTCTGAGTCACCGTAAATCAGCGCCGGCTGTGTAGGTAAAATGAGCTTGACCTGTTTATCCTGGCCGCTGTTAACAATGCTGCGCGCCGCATTGGCTGCTTCCGTTATCGCCGTCGCTGAAATTTGATCTGAATAGGCAAAACCGGTTTTTTCACCGGATACGGCGCGAATGCCCACCCCTTTTTCTATATTGTAACTGCCATCCTTAACGATGCCGTTTTCTAATAACCAGGATTCATGGCGACTCGCCTGAAAGTAAAAATCTGCATAGTCCGTTTGTGGAGTACAAAGACGCGACAGTTGTGCTTCCAGATCACTTATCTGTAATTGTGCCGGTGCTAAAAAGCGTTCACATACTTTATCGAAAGACATGCATATTTCCTTTAAAAACTAATTTATTTTTCTAGTGAGTGGATAAAACGGTTATGTGAGCTGACGGGCATTGCCCGGCGCACTTCCTCAAGTAACGATTTTTCAAAGCAGCCTTGAATAACGCCTTCTCCGAATTGCAGTTGCTTCAGCACCTCACCCCAGGGGGAGATAATCATCGAGTGGCCAAACGTTTCCCGGCCGCAGGGATGCTCGCCTCCTTGATTAGCCGCGACAATATAGCATTGATTTTCAATCGCGCGTGCCTGCAGTAAAGGTTGCCAGTGTGCTTCTCCGGTGACTTTAGTAAAGGCCGCTGAAACTAATATCATTTCCGCTCCCTGCGCGCGCAGGGTTTGAAATAAAGCAGGAAAACGTAAATCATAACAGATAGCAATACCCACTTTAACCGTTGTATCAGGGTTTAAATTCCAGTCAAATACTACCGTATCCTGGCCCGCCATAAAGGTATCTGATTCTTTATAGCTGCCTTTGTTATCACTTACCAGGGCATCAAAGAGGTGCAGCTTATGATAGTGACAAATTAACCGCCCCTGCGGCGAAAAGACCAGTGTGCTGGTGAACACTTTATCCTTTTCTTCACTGCTAATGGGGAAACTACCACAGACCAGATAACATTGATACTGTTTTGCCAGCGCGCTCAATTGCGCTTGATAAAAGCCGCAGCCCAAGTCTTCGGCTAATAATAAATAACTTTCTTTATCGGCAAAACCGAGTGCATTTTCCGGTAATAAAACCAGCTGATTGGGGGTTGGAGCAAGCTCCTGCAGCAACGCCCTTAAACGCAATAAATTGCTGCTGGCATCGCGCTCGCTAATCATCTGAATAGCCGCTAAGTTATTGATCATTAACTACTCCCTTATTATCTTCAAGCTGCAACTTATTGAGCTCTTCAAGTACGGCACTGTTTTCTAATCTGACCTTACCCTTTTCCCGGTTGATCAGCTTGACTGCCGGCTCATTTAACGGCCCCTGCACGGAGAAATCAACCCGCACTATGCTATCCACTACCGGCTCGAGAAGTTTGGACATCATAAGCACGGCTGCACCTGTTAAGGGATTAATGGCAAAAGCCGTTAACACCGGCAGGCTGGAAGTGACAGCCGGACTATAACTGAATTGATAATCTGTCTGGTTATCTGCTAAATCAAGCAGTCCGCTGCCAATTATCTTACCGGCTGAGCCATTTAAATAAAAATCATTATTTCTAACAATACCATCATTGATCTTTGCCGACAGGGTAAAGTCATCAAAATTCAACCCCTTATCAAAGACATCATTAAATTCAAGGTTTAATGTACGACGAATCGCATTAAGGCTGAATAGACTTAACAGTCTCGCCCCTTTGTCACTGACTTCGGTAATAGAGCCATCCTGCAAAGACGCCGACAGGGCACCATTGAGAGTGGCAACGTTAAACTGCCAGGGCGCGCCCAGCCAGTTTAAATTACCATTGACCTGCGCTTTTTTATAGACCATCGGGCTGTTGAATCCCAGGCGCTTGACAATACTGTTGTTTTTATCGGCCAGCGAGTCAACCACCATATCTGTCTGACGCTGATCCCAGACGCCGGCAATATGGGTAAACTCATTTTTCGTTCCGATATCAATATAATCAATATTCAGGCTGTGTTTATTCGGATAAATATGCAGCTGCAGCGGTGAAAGATCATAGTCACCATAGATACAGCTGCTACACTTGGCAAAGACCTCAGGATAAACGCCTTGTAAATTATCACTCTGTGCCAGCAGCTGCAGATTATCCGCTGCGCCCTGTGCCGTGACGGCGGACAGATCCATGCTTTGGAAATTCAGTTTGTTTATCGCCAGATCCAGGCGTACCGGCACTCCGGAACGATACTCAGCGCTGGCCTGCAAATTATCAGAATCAATAGTCGCAGACCATTTTTGTTGATCGTTAAGCGCATCTATCCTTAGCCCTGCCAGCGGCTGCTCAAAAAGTGTCGCATGCTTGATATCGAGCAGCAGCTGATCCGGCTCGAGCACCGGAAAAGTTTGCTTTTCAGCGCCCGCGCTGTGCGTTTTATCCAGCGCCCGCCACTGCTGGTACCAGTCGCTCAGGTTCAAGCTCTCCAGGCCGACCTTAATGATATGCTTTTGCGGATCCACAGCAGATAACTTATCGGCACCGATATTCAGGGCATAATAAGGAATGCGCGGCGGCTTTTCCTGGTGATCCAGCTGGCCGATAAAATCTAATTTATCTTTGATGGTAAATGTCAAAACGCTGCTTTGCGAGTCGCTGAAGAGAGAAGCTTTAGTCGGCCAGGAGTGCAGCGCATTTTTATTAAATGGAAATGGCAGATTGCTCTTTACTCCCTGGGTTGCCGAGCTTAAGACAGTGGTGCTTTTATAACCGCCGGCAGCCGCCTTTTCAAAACTGACATTACCTGTCCAATCCAAGAGACCGGATAAACGCAGCGGTTGCAGCTGCGCGACAGTACGGCTTAGCTGCTGCATATCCCAGGCGCCATTGATATCGACATTGACCCGATAGCTGTCTTTTTCCTGGGCAGTCGTAAAGGCGAAGTGCAGATCCTGCTCAAACAGCTGGGCATCTATCTTTTTCGCCGTTAAATTACCGTTAATAAAGCTGAACTTGCCCTGGGCATTGGTAAGCGTCAATGTGCTGTTGTCGGCCAGATTAATATTGATATCGTTAGCAGACAGGGTGACCTCGCCAAGGGTTTCTGTTTGCTGCTTGTCACGCTTAAAAGGAATGGTTATACGCAACTGACCGGATAACGCATTTTGTATCTCAATCACAGTCAATGCGTTACCCACGCTTGCCTGCAAAGGCGAGTTTTTTAAGTAATCACTGATCTTTTGCGCATCGTCATTAATATCGGCATTGACCGTCAGCATGCCGTTGGGATTGAGGTGGTCAATCTTAGCGCTCAGTTTCTGCACCTTAACCTGACCTAAAGCAGCTTGCTGCGCCTTCATGGTCAGCTGGTCATTTTCAAATAACAGATCCATATCCAGATCCGTTAGCCCCTGCCATTTTCCGTAAAAGTCATAGTGGGCATCGCGCAGCGGTACCCATGCCTGAAAAATCCCATTATGCTGTTGATAGGGGTAATGATTCAGGTGGCCATACCATAAAATTTTTGCGCCCTCTACTTTGCCTTTTTTAAGGGTTGGCTGCAGGTAGGAGAAAAGCTTTTCTTTCATCGCTTTTACCGGATAATAATATTGCGCTTTACCGGCATCATTTAGCGAAGCATAGCTATAGAGGCTTAAAAAGGGGCTTTTGTTGCCCGCCTCTTGATTTGGAAAGAGCAGTGAAAACTCGCTGATAGTATCAAGATCCGTGGTTGTTAACAGGCTGCGCTCACTATATAGCTTGAAACCTTGCTTTGTGGCAGACCAACGCAGGGCAAGATCGCCGAATTCAAGCGGCATGGCGCGACTGAACTGGCCATCAAAATAGATCTGTTGCTGCGGAAGCTTGATGTTGATTGCTCCCTGCGCAGCGCTACCCTGCACTTCAATATCGGCATGACTGACCCCCGGAACGGCGCCTTTGGGACGATTTTTAAAGGCTGACAATTGTACTGCAAACTGCAGTTTGCCCGCTTTATTTTTGCTGATGGCGATGCTCTGTAAATCCGCATTCGCTTCCAAGGCACGCAATAAAGCAAGCTGTTCTTTATTAAGATCCGCATATAATAAATAAAAAGGTAAAAGATCCTTTAAATATAGGGCGTTAAAGGCAAAGCCAGCCTGCTCAGTGGTGCCATTAGCGCTGATCCTTAAGCCCTGCAGTTGTTGTTGATTGTTTTCAATATCAAGATCATAGCTATCGAGCCGCCATTTTTCCTGCTCGTTGGTCAATTGAAATAAGCCGCTATTTAACTGCCAGTTATGCTGTTTATCAGACTGCGACCAGGCAAAGCGGCTATCATTGACAAGCAGCTGCGCCTCAAGCA
>JBFGZH010000003.1:0-27537 GCA_041586895.1 Psychromonas sp.
GCGAGCTGTTTGGTGAAGGCAACAGCCAGTTGCCGGCCCCCAACATGCTGATGATGGATCGCATCGTCAAGATAAGCCACGAAGGCGGTGCCTTTGGCAAGGGCGAAATCGTCGCCGAGCTGGATATCAACCCGGATCTGTGGTTCTTCGGTTGCCACTTCCCCGGCGATCCCGTCATGCCGGGTTGCCTGGGCCTGGATGCCATGTGGCAGCTGGTCGGCTTTTTCCTCGGTTGGAGTGGTGGTCCGGGTAAAGGACGTGCCTTAGGTGTAGGTAATGTTAAATTTACCGGTCAGGTACTGCCTTCGTCTAAAAAAGTCACTTACCGCATTACCATGAAGCGCTTAATTATGCGTAAACTGGTAATGGGTATCGCCGATGGTGTTGTCGAAGTAGACGGCAAAGTGATCTACACGGCAGAAGATTTGAAAGTAGGCCTGTTTATTGATACTTCGAGCTTCTAGCCTCTCCTCTTTCTTGACTTGCTAAATATTTTAAAGCACTGCATAAGCGATTATTCAGTGCTTTATTTTTATAGCATATTTTGCAACTATACTAAGCTAAAACCTTTCACTGACTTTTCCGCGTTACCATATACTCTAATCAATGGCACTGCTTTCTCGCTTTCTAAAAGGATATACGATGAAACGAATCTATTTATGGTTAAAAAACCTTGCTCGATTTATTAACTTTACTCGCCTGTTTATTGTCAATAGCATTTTTTTGCTCCTTATCCTGCTGTTTGTTGTCGCAATTAATGTCGAAGAGCAAAAAGTGAATATTGCCGAGCATTCCGTACTCCATTTAAATTTCAACGGCAGTATTGTTGAGCAGAAGCAGCCGGTGGACTTTTCCAATGAATTATCCAGACAGATGCTTGCAGCCAATCAGCCACAAAGCAAAGAGTATCAGGTTGATGAAATACTTAATGTTATTCGTCATGCACAGCATGATGCAAGGATCGACAGTATTCTTCTTGAGCTCGATGGTCTGCAAAGTGCCGCGCTTAACCATTTAGCAGATATCGGTCAGGCGCTGAATGACTTTAAAGCAAGCGGCAAGAAGGTAACGGCCATTGCCGATAACTATTCACAATCGCAATATCTGCTAGCCAGTTTTGCCGACAAGATTTACCTTAATCCGCAGGGCCTGGTCCTATTGCAGGGCTTTTCTGTGTACCGCCTGTATTTCAAAGAAGCGTTAGACAAGCTGTTGATTACACCGCATATATTTAAAGTAGGAACCTATAAATCCTTTGTTGAGCCTTTTACCGAAAATAAAATGTCAGAACAAAGCAAACTGGCAAACAGCCATTGGCTGAATCAATTGTGGAAAAATTATATTGATACTGTGATGACAGAGCGTCAAGGTAAAAGCAATATTAGCGCACAATCCTTGTCCCCTTCACTGGCACAATTAAAAAGCGCACTTACTAAAGCAGGTGGCGATACGGCACTATATGCCCAACAGGCAGGTTTAGTCGACGCGTTAAATAACCGGTTTGAAATCATCAAGGAGTTTAAAGAGCAGGCCAAGGCTCAGGGAGTTGGTTTTAATTTATTAGCTTATGAAGATTATCAATCTACTCTGCCTTATCTCTATTCAGAAAAGCGCAGTGATCAACAGATTGCAGTTATTCATGGTAGCGGTGAGATTTTAAACGGTGAGCAAAGCGTCAAGTTTATCGGCGGGGATAGCTTTAGCAAATTATTAAATACGGCACTGACTGACCGGCACGTTAAGGCCGTAGTGCTTCGCCTCGATACACCGGGCGGCAGTGCCTTTGCCTCAGAAAAAATTCGCCAACAGATTTTAGCCTTAAAACAAGCAGGCAAAAAGGTAGTAGTTTCTATGGGCAGTGTCAGTGCTTCCGGCGGCTACTGGATAGCTTCGGCAGCCGATACTATCCTAGCTTCGCCAACAACCTTAACCGGATCTATTGGTATCTTTGGCCTGTTTGCCAGTGCCGATAAAGCACTTAATAAATTTGGTATTTATAATGACGGTGTGGGCACCAGTGAACTATCAAGCATTGCGCCGACTCGCGCTCTGAACCCCGAACTGGCCGATATTATCCAGATAGGGATAGAGCATGGCTATCAGCAATTTTTAAATGTGGTGGCAGAGGGACGCAATATGTCGCTGCAGGAAGTTGACAAAATCGCACAGGGGCGCGTTTGGACCGGCGTTGATGCGCAGAAAAATGGCCTGGTCGATCAATTGGGTAATTTACAGGATGCGATTGACGAGGCGGCTAAACTGGCCGGATTAACGCAGTACAGTGTAAAGGCAATCGGCCCGGCACTCTCTGCAAAACAGCAGTTACTTAACGAACTGTTTGGTTTCGGCATGACCCTATTCGGCCAGTCCGTCAGCATCAATCCGGCATTACAGCAAAGCATAGATGCACTGCAGTCACAAACCAGCCTATTAACCAGGTTTAATGATCCACAAGGTCGTTATGCTTACTGCGCTATGTGTGAAATTAAATGATAACAGCGCTAAAGATAAGGTCGATAGCCTTATCTTTAGTGCTCGCGGCGCTCTAAGTTAAAAGTCATTGTTACAGGCCTTTGATACTTGAGCGCCTGCTTTTTTAGGTGACTCAGGTAATTTAAAAAAACAAAAGCACCAGTAGGGAAACACTGCACAGAGAAAAACCATGGAAATTATTTTATGTTTCTCTTTTAACTTTGTGTGCTAGAGGGTTTTAGCTGAGTGAAGTGCATAAGCATTGTATGTTACTTGCAAATATTAAGCTGAAATATAGCCTTTGATGGCAAAACAACGCGACTTTGCTTAATGAGAAGGTTAACAGGTTGCAGCCAGCAAAATTAATTATAAAAGGCTGTGTTTATTGAAGGCAGTAGCAAGACAGAAAAACATCCTCCCGCTTTAAAGTGGGAGGATGACAATTAAGCTAAGTGAGGCTTAGTGTAATTTCAGGCGCGGACGTAATACTCGGTTAATACGCTCAACCAGAGTAATGAGTGAGGTGCGCAGGTAACCATGCAGTGCCACTTGGTGCATACGGTATAGAGAAACATAGACTAAACGCGCTATACGCCCTTCGACTTTCATCGAGCCTTTAGTCAAATTACCCATTAAACTGCCGACGGTACTGTAGTTACTTAAGGAAACCAATGAGCCGTAATCTGTGTATTTGTAATCCTTTACCGGCTTATTATTAATGGTGGCAAGAATATTCTTAGCGACCTGAGAAGCCATCTGGTGTGCGGATTGTGCGCGCGGCGGTACAAAACCACCATCAGGAAGAGCACAGCTTGCACAATCCCCAAGTGCATAAATAGATTCATCACGCGTAGTTTGTAAATTCGCTTTAACCACTAACTGATTGATGCGGTTTGTTTCCAGCCCGCCAATATCTTTTAGAAAATCCGGCGCTTTAATGCCAGCAGCCCAAACCATTAAATCGGCACTGATTAATTCGCCATCTTTGGTAAGCAGCCCTTCTTTGGTGGCTTCTGTTACCATAGTTTTAGTACGTACATCAACACCTAGTTTTACTAGCTCCTGATGCGCCGGCGCAGAGATACGCTCAGGGAGTGCCGGTAATATTTTATCACCCGCTTCCACCAGTGTTACTTTTAGATCCGTTGATTTAATATCTTCAAAGCCGTAACTGGAGACCTGCTGCAGCGCGTTATAAAGTTCAGCGGATAATTCGACACCCGTTGCGCCGGCACCAACAATGGCAATACTAACCTTCTTAGTCTCTTGTACCCCAAGCTGTAAATATTTATTAAGCATACGGTTATGGAACTTTTTCGCCTGCTGAGGGCTATCAAGAAAAATACAGTTTTCGGCAACGCCTTTGGTTCTGAAATCATTACTCACACTGCCAAGCGCCATCACCAGAATGTCATAGTCAAGTTCACTCTCAGCTAATATTTGCGTGCCGTCGCTATCCACCAGCGGTGCTAAATGGATCTTTTTATTTTCCCGGTCGATATTTGACAGTTCGCCAAGTTTAAAATTAAAACCGTGATTTTTTGCATGAGCACGATAACTTAGCGCATCGATACCATCATCTAAAGAGCCTGCTGCAACTTCATGCAGCAAAGGTTTCCATAAGTGGGTTCTATTTCTATCGACCAGAGTTACATGCGCTCTTCTCTTGTTTCCTAAATGCGATTTTCTTGCGCAGCCTAACTTGTTGCCCAATTTAGTTGCAAGCTCCAGTCCACCAGCTCCGCCGCCAACAATAACTATTTTATACATAAATACACCTTGATTTTAATAAAATTAGATTACATTAACACTCTGTAATGCTATTTAATTTAATAGCCGGCTCGCTAATTTTTATAGCTATGAAGATGACTCAGGCTAGGCAATAATAATGGCTGGCAGCTATTTTTATTGCATAAGCTTTGCACTGATTGCAGTCTATTATTTACATAGCCCATCTGGCGAGCAAATGACAAAAATTAACGATTAAAGTACTAATGTAATAAAATTTAGAATGACGATAATTAAAACTTGGTATTATCACACGACGCGCGTATGTTACATAAGTTTAACATCATTAACAAACTACTTAAGAAAGGAATATTGACGACACAAGGATTATTCTAATCAAGCGCTTTTTTTTTAAGCAGTCTGGCGATAACAGCAGCAGTTTTTATTAAGATCAGATACTCTTCTGCTATATAAAAAGAGGCTAGGTGGATTTGAATTTTTTAATGGTTTGTAAGTGATGAGAAATATCTTGAAACTTATGCCCCTGCTGCTCATCAAAAATAATCGGATAATATTGCGAAAGCTCGCTATCACTGCGTGCAGAGTCGATCACCTCATCTTTTTTGGAAAGAATACATAAGCAGTTGTTGGCATTTTTACTACGAAAGTCAGTCACACATTTGGTTTCAATATCTAAATACTCTTCCGGCCATTCAATTTTTCCCACCATATTCTCTTCCGGATGCAGGTTAGGATTGAAAAGCACCTGTTTAATTCCGCATAAGAAGCCGATCCGTTCGCTCCAGAAGCCACCGAGTCCGACACCGCAGATAAGGGGAGATTTATCGTCGCTAGCTTGAATATGCTGATGCACCTCCTTGAGGAGATGGCCCATATCATACTTAGGATGAACAGTGCTGTAATGCACAAAACGGACATCATCATCAATAAACCTCAACTGCATCAGTTTTTCATGATTGCCGGGGCTGGTTGCATCGAACCCGTGTAAATAAATAATCATTTAAGTATCTCCCGTAGCCTATTGTTGTGACTGCAAATTAGCGACTCTCTTATATTTAGTAGTTTATGTATATTAATGCAGAGTGCAAGCCTTGAGAGCGACTAATTAGATCCGCTCAGCAAACTGCTTTAATTTTTGGCTATTTTTCATCCAGGTCAAATTTTTATGCAAGGGAGAGTGAAACTGATTATCAATATGGCGCAGTTTACTGACCGCACAGTGCTGCTCCCCGGCAGGCATACGAAGATTATCCAGGATAGAAATAGCCCCTTTACTGTCATTGCAGGCTAAAATAAGATCGCAGCCGGCATTAATAGCACTGAGCGCGCGACTTAGATGATCCCCGGCAAAGCTTGCGCCATGCATGGACAGATCATCGCTGACGATGACCCCTTTAAAATTAAGCTGCCGGCGTAACACATCTTGCAGCCAATAGGCAGAGAAACCGGCGGGTTGATCATCACATTGCTGATAGACGACATGTGACGGCATCACTGCTGCCAGGTTAGCCTGCTTAATAAGCGCAGTAAAAGGTAAAAGATCCTTATTAAATATCTCCTGCTTACTGCGTTTATCAATGGCTAAATCAATATGCGAGTCCGCTTTTACACTGCCATGTCCCGGAAAGTGTTTTCCTGTTGCGCGCATTCCTGCGGCATTCATCCCGGCTATATAGGCTTCTGCTAACTGTATGGTTTCATCAGCAGCTGATGAAAATGCGCGCTGCCCTATCACATCAGAGATACCATTGAGATCCAGCACAGGTGCAAAACTTAAATCAATATCACAGTCAATCAACTCACTTGCCATCACCCATGCACTGCTAAATGCAAGTTGCTTTGCCTCTTGTAAATCATTAAATTCCAGTAGAGAGCCTGCTGCAGGTAACGGCGTAAAACCTTCACGAAAGCGCTGTACCCGCCCCCCTTCATGATCGACGGCAATTAAAATATCATGCCGCGCATACAGGCGTATCTGTTGCACCAGCTCTTTTAACTGTTTGATATCGGCAAAGTTGCGAGTAAATAAAATAACACCGGCCACTAACGGATGTGCGAGTATCTCTTTTTCCTGCGCATCCAGTTCAAGCCCTTGAACATCTAAAATTAAGGTTCTCATTTAACTCTTTTCCTTACTACAAAAAACCGCCATGGCCTGTAAAACTGTTTGCTGTTATGCCAGCCTGCTTAATAACTTCTCAATTTCAGCACGCTGCGCGCCATCGCTATCCTCAACGACAGACAATAAAATCTTTTTGGCACCGGCTTTATCACCTATCTCAAGATAGGCGCGGGCCAAATCCAGCTGCGCAGAAAGCCCGTTCTCATCATCTTCAAGGTCATACTGCGCATTAATCACATCAGGGAATTCATCTAAACCTAAATCGACAACCAGTTCAGAATAAGGCTCCTCTTTGCTTTCTGATTCGCTTTTCTGCAATAACTTTTCAATAGCAATAAAATTATGTTTCTCTACTTCGCTCACCTCAGGCTGTGCGCTATCTGCATTAACAGTCTCATTCGCGGACTGTTTTACTGCTAACTGCAGCGCATCATGGTCCGCCTTTTCGCTTTCCGTTTGGTAAAATTGCTCCAATAACGCGGTATCAAATTGTTCATTCTCGTCGATGTGATGTATTTCTGACTGATCTTCGTTCTGCGCAGGTAAGTCGGGTAGCTGTAAGGCGGTTAAGTCTATTGTATCTATATCTGTCACTTCTAATTCGGATAGATCGATATCTTCTGGCGATACACTACGACTGAAATTACCTTCAACTGGCAGAGCATCCTGCTTTTTCTGTTGCCCAGCAGCTTGTGCTGCCGGCAGGTTTTCACTTTCTGCAGATAGCTCGGGAGCAATCGCCTCAGAGACTAAAGTATCTGCCGATGCCTCGACACAAACCTTGGCCAGCAAGGTGTCTTCGCTATCGCTAAGCGGTGCATCTGTTGCTGCTTTCTGGACTGTATTTTGATCCGCTGATTTACTGGTTAATCTTATTTTTGCTTCCGCCTGCTCCTCTTTATGTGCTGACGCTTTGCCATTGTTGCGCATCACCACGAGGAAAACGACCAGCACAAGTAACACCGGGGCAATAATGGCCATCAATAAATTCGTTATTGATGCAGTAATAAAACGTAATGCGGCATAAAACAGGCCATCGCCGCTAAATGGCGGCTTTTTAACGGCAGCAAGCTGTTCCTGGTAAACAGCAAGGATATTCTGTAGTCTCTCTTGAATAACAGATTCACTTTCCAGTTGCGCTTTTAACGCGTCGAGCTGTAGAAAAAGCGGCTGTAATTGCAGTTGTAAATCCTGGTTCTCTGCAGTCACCAGCGATAGCTGCTGGTTGACAAAATTCAATTCGTTGCGCAGGGTATCGAGTTTATTTTCCAGTGCGCTTAGTTTCTCCTCGGCAACGCTATCTTCAGGCGGTGAAATTTCCGGCTCGGCAGTTTCTGTGATTGGCGCTTGTGGCGGCTTGGATATGGGAATAGCGGTTTGCGGCTTAGGCGCTGTATATTTCGCGATCAGCACAACCGCTTCCTGATTTGTTTGCGTTTGAATAAATTGTAGCGTCGGCACCTTAATAATAGATTCAGGAATAATTTTATTAATATTCCCTTGATGAAAGGCAAAAGGATTTATTTTATAAATGGCGAGCAGTGTTTGCTGGACAGTAACGGAGCGATTAGGTCGTAATTTGCTTGCTATCCGCCAGAGTGTTTCATCACCGGAAATAGGGCCATACTGTTCAGACGCAACTGTCCGCTCGCTGCCGGGCTCTGTTAAATCAAGGCTAAAGCTTGTCGAGGGAGAAAAAAATAAGGGAAAACAACATACCAGAGAAAGCAGCAAGCGCTTCATATCCATTCCTTGTGTAAAGCAAAAATTAACTACCTAAAAATTCCATCTTAATCTTTAACATAAACAGCTTAAGATGGCATCCGCTAACAATATCAGTGCTGACAAAACCAATGCAGACATCATCCGTGATCTAAAGGCAGAATGAAACGCCACTCAACAGACATTGGCGTTTCCAGTCCAGTCTGCGCTTGCCTGCTTAGAGATAAGTTTGAATCAATCTCTCGGCCACTTTAACCGCATTAGTGGCAACACCGAAATAAACATTATCAGCACAAACCCATAAATTAATACCGCTCGCATCACAAATATCTTTGCGTAAACGACCGACCTGCACCATCTCATTGCCGACAACATCATCAATCATATTCGGGTAATCGCAAACCGAAGCGGCTAATACAATGCCATCGCTATGATGCATTGATTGGGCAACTTCTTCCAGATCAACCGGATAATGGGTCTGCAGATGGACAGCCTGCGCACAGCCGTAAAACATAGGTACAACCACCTGGGTCGAAGAGACAATAATTGACGGATCATTGAGTAAACGGCGCACTTCGTTAATTAAACGCAGCTCAGATAGAGCATCACCTTGATCATTGAACTCCCCGAGTTGCGGGATAACATTAAAAGCGCTTTGTTGTGCAAACAGCGTTTGTTCAATGCCCTTAGCATTTAACAAACGCGCCGTTTCACCCGCTAAGGTTGTAACGCCTGCTTTGCCCGCGGCAGAAACAGCATGGTAACTGGTCACATTAACACGCACTAATCCCACTTCCTGATGCAGCTGCTTAATGGCTAGATTTAGCTGCGCGGCTTCACTGCCGGGAATGGCAATTTTATTGCTTTCGCTATAACGGCCCAGCATTTCTTCATTAACACCGATCTGTACTAAGGGCACATTTTCATCCTCTGCAAATGCCCCGCTATTATCGATAACAACGCAGTATTCACTGGCAATATCCGCCCACTTTAATGTGCTTTCGATGTCCGTCATGAAAAAAGCAATATCGGCCTGCTGCCAGTCAAAATCATCGATAACAGTCGCATCCACGGGTTTACCTGAAAACATCACGGTTGCTATTTCTTCTTCAGAATTCACCAGGGGAAAAACTTTGCCAACAGGAAAGTCACGTTTTACCAAAACCTCCAGGGAGGTTTCGATACAGCCTTTGAGTTCACCGATTAAAGCAATATTGTATTCAGATTTCATGTTTTTCCTTTGTCATTTTTAGTTTAGGAATTGCAAAGCCTAAGGCCTGCAGTAACGGTGTTTGCGCAACGGCTGAATGCACAGCTAATGTCGATAACTCCCGTCTTTCCTGGTAGGTTTTGCGCATGGTATCAAAACCGTCAACTTGGTCAATCATTTGTCGGAATAAGGCATCATCACGACGCACATCAAAAATAAGGTGCATTAGGGATTTCAGCAAAGCTTGATCAAGCGGCTGGGAAATAACGATCTCATTCACGGCCGCCGGTGCTACAAAATCCTGCGCACAGCGCGAAGCATCGCTATTAAACTGTGCACAGAATGCCTCGTAAAGCATCTCGGTACCACGCACTTTTCCATCTAAACTGTACCCGGCAATATGCGGCGTGGCGATGTCCACAAATGGCAGGAGTTGCCTGTCGATATCGGGCTCATTCTCCCAAACATCCAAGACTAGCAGCGGCGCCAGCCCTTCTTGAGCCAGTTTAAGGAGCGCCTGATTATCAATCACCTCGCCACGGGCCGCATTAACTAAAATCTGCTCTTTATGCAGCTGACGTAATACGGTTTCATCAAACAGATGCACGGTCGGATAAGGGCCGCTTGCTGTTTTCGGTACGTGCAGGGTAATAATATCCGCCTTTAATACCTCCTCGAAGGTGCAAAAATCACGCTTATCTCCGGCTTGCTGCAGGGGCGGATCGTAAAGTTTACAGTCAATGCCTAAGGCATTTAAACGTTGTAATACGGCACTGCCGGTATTACCGGCACCGACGATAGCCACGGTCTGCTCACTAAGCTGCAGTTGCTTCTTTTCAGCCAGAACCAGCAAACTGCTTAAAACATACTCAGCTACGGAAACTTTATTGCAGCCGGGCGCACTGCTGAACTTGATTCCTCGTGATTTCAGGTAATCCTGATCGATATGATCAGTACCGATAGTGGCCGTGCCGACAAATTTAAGCGAGTGGTTTAAGTGCAGTAACTTTTCATCAACGCGGGTAATGGAGCGCACCAGCAGTATATCCGCATTTGCTAATTGCTCGGCAGTCACTTCCCTTCCAGAAAAAAAAGTCAGCTTGCCATAATCGGCAAAGAACTCTTTCGCATAAGGGATGTTTTCATCAATATAGATATTCATCAATCGTGTTTCCTGACGATAAAAAAAGGAGCTAAAAGCTCCTTTTAAAGTCAACATAGCTAGGACCTGTTGAACTTTCGAGTACGAATTTTGTTCAACAGCCCCTAATAGCGCTTATGAGTAGCGCTTAAATACTAATGTTGCGTTTGTACCACCAAAGCCAAAGCTGTTGGACATAACGATATTAAGATTGGCATCAATAGCCTGGTTTTTAACAATAGGAAGGTTTGCCGCCTGTTCATCGACTTGATCGATATTAATCGATGGCGAGATAAAGTTATTTTCCATCATCAGCATGCTGTAAATCGCTTCATGAACACCTGCCGCACCAAGAGAATGGCCGGTTTGTGATTTAGTCGCGCTGATTTTCGGTGCATTTTCCGGGAAGACTTCATTGATCGCCTGTAACTCTTTGACATCACCAACAGGGGTCGACGTACCGTGGGTATTCAGGTAATCCACTTCACCATCAACCGTCGCTAAAGCCTGACGCATACAGCGTACTGCACCTTCACCAGATGGCGCCACCATATCGTAACCGTCAGAGGTCGCGCCGTAACCAACGATTTCAGCGTAAATCTTTGCGCCGCGAGCCAGCGCATGCTCTAACTCTTCGACAACCACCATACCGCCGCCACCGGAGATCACAAAACCGTCACGGTTGGCATCATAGGTACGGGACGCTTTTTCAGGCGTGTCATTGTATTTAGTTGAAAGTGCGCCCATCGCATCAAATTCACAAGCCATGGTCCAGTCCAGCTCTTCACCGCCACCGGCAAAGACAATATCCTGTTTACCCAGTTGAATCTGTTCCCAGGCATGACCGATACAGTGCGCACTTGTCGCACAGGCACTGCTCATTGAGTAGTTGACCCCTTTAATTTTAAAAGGTGTTGCCAGACAAGCTGAGGTTGTGCTCGCCATGGTACGCGGTACCATATAAGGGCCAACACGGCGCACGCCTTTTTCCAGCATGATCTTACAGGCATCAACCTGGTTTTTCGATGAACCACCACCCGAGCCGGCCACCAGGCCAGTACGCTCATTAGAAACCATCTCATCAGTAAGATTGGCATCGGCAATAGCTTGCTGCATTGACAGGTATGCGTATCCAGCAGCATCACCCATAAAGCGCATTATTTTACGGTCAATATGATCTTTTGGCTGAATTTTTAAATCACCCCAAACCTGGCTGCGCATCTTTACTTCTGCAAACTGCTCTGAGAAAGTGATGCCGGACTGACCACTTTTAAGTGATGCTAAAACTTCTTCTTTATTGTTACCAATACTAGAAACAATACCAATACCTGTAATTACTGCTCTTTTCATTATTAAGCCTTTATTGCTTGAGGGACTAATTATATGATCATCGAAATACGCCCATTATTTATTAACGCGCACCTAATTATAATCGAAATATCATCGCATAGAATAGGAAATATATCTTGTCTGAGAGTAAAAACAAGTTAATTAAGCATGCACAAATACACTGGTCTGATCAGTCAGAGCCAATTTCAGGGCAATTTGACGATGTCTACTTTAATACCCAGCAGGGATTAAACGAATCCCTGTATGTTTTTATACAAGGCAATGACTTAGCGCAGCGCTGGTTAAATTGTGATGCACCTCACTTTGCCATTGCAGAAACGGGATTCGGAACAGGACTGAACTTTTTAAGCACCTGCCTGCAATTTCATCGTTTTAGAGAGCAGCATCCAGAGGCAAAATTAAAAAGACTGCACTTTACCAGTTTTGAAAAATACCCGTTAAGTAAGGCGGATCTGCACACCGCCCTGCAGCGATGGCCGCAGCTGAGTGATTATATTCCCCCCCTGTTAGCACAGTATCCGCTGCCCTTGACGGGATGCCATCGTATTATTCTGGAGCAGTTTAATATCACCCTGGACCTGTGGTTCGGCGACGTGCAGCAAAGCTTGCCGTCACTCTATATATATGATAACGGTTTATTTGACTGCTGGTATTTAGACGGCTTTGCTCCCAGTAAAAATCCTGAGATGTGGAGCGAGACACTCTTTCAGCAGATCGCCGCCAGCTGTAAAAATAACGCCACTATCGCCACTTTTACTGCAGCCGGTTTTGTTCGCCGCGGGCTGACGGCGGCCGGTTTTAGCATGCATAAACGTAAAGGCTACGGCAAAAAACGGGAGATGCTTATTGGGCAGTTCCATAGGGATAAAACTCAAAAGCCACAATATGGCCAAGATTTTCGCCCATCTGCACAGACACAGAAGAAAGAGCTGGCCATTGTCGGCGGCGGCATCGCCAGCGCCTGCCTGTCTCTAGCGCTTATCCAGCGTGGTTACAAGGTGACGCTATATTGTCAGGACGAAGCGCTGGCGCAGGGCGCTTCAGGGAATGAGCAAGGCGCTTTATATCCCCTGCTTAATGGCGAGCATAATAGTTTAGCGCAGTTTTTTGCCAACGCCTTTTTATATGCGCGCAATTATGTTGAAACAATCAATCAATTCAGCCCCTTTGCCTTTGATTTTTCCGGTCTGCTGCAGCTTTATTATGACTCGGCCGCCGGCAGAAAACTGGACAAGATATTAGCGGCACAGTTACCCGAGGAGCTGGTGCAAAAACTGCCACCTGAGCAAACCGATCACATTGCCCAATGTGATATTGGCCAGCAGTCGTTATATTATCCCCTGGGCGGTTGGCTAAACCCCAAGCAGATGGTCCATAAAATTATCGAAAAAGCCAGGCAGACGGGTGATTTGACCATTAAACTCAATGCTCAGCTTGAGTCATTCAGCGAAACGGAAAAAGGTTGGCAGTTACATTTTTCGCAGCACAGTGCCACTCATTCCATGCTGGTGCTGACAACCGCCATGAACACCCTGAAGTTTGCGCAATGTGTGGCCATTCCGCTTTCCGCTGCACGGGGACAAGTCACTTATATTCCGACCAATAAGAGATTAAAAAAATTACAGGTGACGCTCTGCCACGAAGGCTATTTAACCCCCGAGCACAACAATAAACACTGCATGGGGGCGACCTTTAAGCGCCATAATATCGATAGCCGCTTTATGCAGCAGGAGCAGAGGGAAAATAAAGAAAAACTGGCTAAGTGCATCCCCGATAAGCCCTGGGTGGATGAGATTAACTGTGCGCACCCGGATGCCAATATCGCCATCCGCTGTACCACCCGCGACCATTTTCCCTATGTCGGCGCAGTGGCCGATTACCCGCAGACAAAAATCCATTATCAAAATGCCGCAAAAGAGCTTAATAAGGACAATGCGCCTTTTTATAAGGATCTGTTCCTATTAACAGGCTTGGGATCGCGCGGTTTATGCACCGCGCCACTGCTGGCGGAAATGCTCGCCAGTCAGATTAATCAGGAGCCGCTGCCCTTTTCCAGGGAAATATTAAATGCGCTGCAGACCAACCGCCAGTGGGTCAACTATCTGAAAAAAGGCAAAAAGCTGAAACTTTAATAAATAGCCGGCAGCCAAAGCAGCGAACAATAAAGCACTGATTCTTTGCCAATAGCACTTTGTTAAAATTAAGAATTGCGTTAATCTAGCGCTTCGCTTTAAGGGTATGCCTAAAATGGTTGATATTTGCTCTTTAAATATAAAAATAGATGAGAAATAAAGCAGTTTAATGAAATATTCCCGTGTTTTTATCAATAGCCTTGCTTATGAACTGGCGCCTCACGTCGTATCAAGTAGTGAACTAGAATCACGTCTTGCTCCATTATACAAAAAACTTCGTATTCCTATGGGGCAGTTGGCCGCATTAACCGGAATAGAGGAGCGCCGTTGGTGGCCAAGCGATCATCGTTTATCCGATGGCGCCATTGAAGCGGCTAAAAAAAGCATTGCCGAAACGGCAGTGGCTATCGATGATATCGGCGCCGTGATTTACACCGGCGTTTGTCGCGATCAACATGAGCCGGCAACGGCCTGCCGCATTGCTGCTGAACTGGGCGTCAATAATAACACGGCCATTTACGATATCAGTAATGCCTGTTTAGGGGTGCTATCGGGTATTTTAGATGTCGCTAACCGCATTGAACTGGGGCAGATCAAAGCGGGTCTGGTTGTCTCCTGTGAATCGGCCCGGCATATCGTCGATATCACTATTGATAATATGCTGGAAAACCCAAGCATTCAGAACTTTTCACAATCACTGGCCACCTTAACCGGTGGCTCGGGTGCGGTGGCGGTTTTATTAACGGACGGCTCGTTAGCCCTGAAAAATAAAGACCACCAGCATAAACTGTTAGGTGCCAGCCAGCTTTCTGCTCCTGAGCATCATGATCTCTGTCACTGGGGACTGCAGGAAGCAGGCGCAAAATTACAACGGGAATTTATGCGTACCAATGCCGTCCCGCTGCTGAAAGAAGGCGTCGCACTGGCCTATCAAACCTGGAAAGACTTCCTCGCTCAGCAGGGCTGGTTAACGGAGCAGGTTGATAAAGTCATCTGTCACCAGGTTGGCTCGGCCAATCAGAAACAGGTCTTAAAAGCGCTGGATATTCCTGCCCATAAAGAGTTTCCGACTTTTAAAACACTGGGCAATATGGGCACCGTCTCTCTGCCCGTCACTGCGGCGATAGCCAATGAACAGGGATTTTTGCAAAAAGGTGACAAGGTCAGCTTTTTAGGGATAGGCAGCGGCCTTAATTGTATGATGCTCGGAGTTCAGTGGTAATGACTGATAATATTAATCTTGATACATTATTTCCCTTTAAACGCAATTACTTGGACCGTAATGGTCAAAAGTATCATTATCTTGATGAAGGCAGCGGTGAGGCTGTGGTGATGGTGCACGGCAACCCGAGCTGGTCCTTTTATTACCGTAATCTGGTCACGGCATTAAGCGGCAATTATCGCTGTATCGTGCCGGATCATATCGGCTGTGGTTTATCCGACAAACCGGGAGATAAAGAGTATCAATACACACTTAAAAGCCGTATTGATGATCTCGAAGCCCTGCTTGATTCACTGGCGGTGCAAGAAAATATCACCCTGGTCGTGCACGACTGGGGCGGGATGATTGCCATGGGCTATGCCGCCCGCCACCCGCAGCGTATTAAACGTCTGGTGATATTAAATACCGGCGCCTTTCATCTTCCACCAACGAAAAAATTGCCGCTGGCGTTATGGATCTGCCGCAATACCCTGCTGGGCACCCTGCTGGTACGGGGTTTCAATGCTTTCTCATCCGTAGCCTCCTATATCGGCGTCAAACGTCAGCCGATGGACAAGGCGATTCGCAAAGCTTATGTCGCGCCGTTTAACTCCTGGAAAAACCGCATTTCCACGCTGCGTTTTGTGCAGGATATTCCGCTTTTTAAAAATGATACAAGCTACGCCCTGGTTTCCGATATCGAAAAAAGCCTGCCACATTTTCAGCACCTCCCGACCCTTATCTGTTGGGGACTGCAGGACTTTGTGTTTGATAAACATTTCCTGGATGTTTGGAAGCAAAAGATGCCCCATGCACAGGTCAATGAATTTAGCGATTGCGGTCATTATATTCTTGAAGATGCCAGCGTAGAGGTGATTGCCCTGATTAAAAAATTTATGGCCGAGAATCCGTAACCTTATCAGTATGGCAGCTGCGATAAAGTGCTGCTGCCATGCCCCCCTATAGACAATGCAGGTATCAATTGATTTATGCACACTAACAGACAAGCTAATCTTTGCCGCCACCTTGTTAACGCGGCAACCCATACCCCACATGCCCTGGCTGTTGCTGTACAGAAAAAAAATTTTAATAAACTGACCTATCAGGAGATCAATTTTGCACGCTTAAACCGCTACAGCGATCAGATCGCTTACGCGCTTAACCAATATGGTTTACAAAGCGGTCAAAAAGCGGTGTTGATGGTCACCCCCAGCATTGATTTTTTCGCGCTGACCTTTGCCCTGTTTAAAGCCGGTATTGTCCCTATTCTCGTCGATCCGGGCATGGGCATTAAAAATCTCAAGCAATGTTTTAACGAAGCCAAGCCGGATATTTTTATCGGCATACCTAAGGCACACCTTGCGCGACGCCTGCTCGGCTGGGGAAAAGAAACAGTTAAACACAATATCACGGTGGCCGGCAGCAGTTTTTGGGGAAGCAGTTTACAACGGCTAGTGAAAAAATATAAAAGCGAGCAGCCTTATTCTATGGTAAAGCTTGCTGATAAGCAGATGGCTGCCATTTTATTTACCAGCGGCAGCACAGGGACACCGAAAGGGGTTGTCTACAGCCATGCCATGTTTGAAGCGCAAATCAATATTCTGAAAAAGGATTATGCCATTGCCAGTGGCGAGCGTGATCTGGCGACCTTTCCGCTGTTTTCTCTGTTTGGTCCGGCACTGGGAATGGCTGCCATCGTCCCGGATATGGATGCCAGCAAACCCATTACTGCCAATCCGAATCATATTTTTGCCGCCATTGCTAAATACCAGTGCACCAACCTGTTTGCCAATCCGGCGTTAATGGATCTGCTCGGTCAGGCGGGTTTAAAGCAATCGTTAAAACTACCCAGCCTTAAACGGGTCATTTCCGCGGGAGCACCGGCAACGCTGCCGGCGATTAAGTGCTTTAGTAAACTGCTTAATCATAATGTACCTATCCTTAACTCCTATGGTGCAACCGAATCACTGCCGATCAGCAAAATTGCCAGTGAGCAGCTATTGCAGACCGGAACCGTGACTGACAATGGTGGCGGCATTTGTGTCGGCCTGCCCGTTGACGGCGTTGAAATTGCAATTATTAAGATCACCGAGAAGGTGATCAGTGACTGGGATGACAAGCTCAAACTAGCTGCCTATGAGATAGGTGAAATCGTCGTCAAAGGTCCGCAGGTGAGTGAAAGCTACTTTTGCCGGGCGCAGGCCACTGAGCAGGCCAAGATCCATGATGGAGGCGAAATACGCCATCGCATGGGCGATCTCGGTTATCTCGACCAATCAGGACGCCTGTGGATGTGCGGTCGTAAAGCACATGCCGTTAACTGCGCGGCTAAAAGTTACTACTCCATTCCCTGTGAACGTATCTTTAATACCCATCCGAGCGTAAAACGCAGTGCCCTGGTCGCCGTGACAACAGATAAGCAAATACAACCGCTTATTTGCATAGAGCTGAGCGACAAAAGCATAGAAAGTAAAACCAAACTATTTAATGAACTGCGCTTTATTGCCCAAAGGCATGCACAGACAGCCGGTATTACGGAGTTTTTAATTCATTCCGGTTTTCCCATGGATATTCGCCATAATGCCAAGATATTTCGTGAAAAACTGGCTGTCTGGGCGCAACGACAAATTGATAAATAACGGAAATAGCGCCTATGGCAAATAACTCTCCCCTGCAACTCGAACAGTTACATCCGCATATGCAGGCTGTTTTAAGACAATTAAGCAGCCAGGTTAAGCGCGTTTTTGTTACCGGCGCCGGTGGTTTTTTAGGTAAAGCCTTATGCGCTCATCTGCGTGCCGCTAATATTGAAGTGGTTGGCTTTGCGCGCAGTCACTACCCGGAAGTTGAGCAAATGGGGGTAAAATTAATTAAAGGCGATATTGCTGATAAGCCGGCACTGTTAAATGCGCTGCACGGCTGTGATTTGCTTTTTCATGTCGCCTCCAAGGCCGGCGTCTGGGGCGATAAACAGGCCTATTTTTCAGCCAATGTTAACGGCACAGAAAACATTATCAGCGCCTGCCAAGACTTAAATATTCAACGTTTAGTTTACACCAGCACGCCGAGTGTGACCTTTGCCGGCAAAGATGAAAACGGCATTGATGAATCAGCGCCCTACGCGCAACAGTTTTTAAATTATTACGGGCAGTCCAAAGCCCTTGCTGAGCAACGCATATTACAGGCCAACGGCTCGCCGCTTAACAACAATCAACCGCTTAAAACCCTTGCCCTGCGCCCGCATCTCATCTGGGGCCCCGGCGATCCGCACCTTGTGCCGCGCGTCCTGCAACGCGCGCAATCCGGAAAATTACGCTTAGTCGGTAAACGCGATAAGTTAGTTGATACTATCTATATCGACAATGCCGTCTACGCACATCTGTTAGCGGCTGTTAAGTTAAATGATCCGGCCTCGCTTTGTGCCGGTAAAGCGTATTTTCTAAGTAATGATCAGCCGATACTGATGGCGGATATGCTCAACAAAATATTGGCCTGTAAAGGGATAAAACCGGTCAGCAGACGCGTTCCGGCTGAAGTGGCGTATGCGCTTGGCGCCATACTGGAATGCCTTTATAGCGCACTGGGAAAAGAAGATGAGCCAATAATGACCCGCTTTGTTGCCCGCCAGCTTTCCACCAGCCACTACTTTGATATCAGTGCGGCAAAAGCCGATCTAGGCTATCAGCCGCTGGTCAGTATTGGACAGGGAATGCACAAGCTGCAAGCCTCACTGATATAAACTGCCATTTAATTCCGTTTCAATCAGAAACAGGCGCGTATCCAGCTCCAGCTGATGATATTCAGGGAGCATATAACAGCATAATTTGTAAAATGCTTTGTTATGCTCCTTTTCCTTAAGATGCGCCAGCTCATGTACTACTATCATATCCAGCAGTGCCTGCGGCGCTTCTTTAAAGAGCGAGGCAATACGGATCTCCTGCTTTGCTTTGAGCTTATTGCCCTGCACGCGCGAGACATAACTATGCGTACCCAGGGCATGTTTGAGCAGTTGTAATTTAGGATCATAACTCACCCGGCTGATTGGCGCAGCTTGTTTGATATAACGTTTTTTATAATCCTGAACATAATTGTACAAGGCTTTTTCAGTACTGATTGTATGTTTATGCGGATACTTGTTATGTAAATAGTCGCGCAGCTTATTCTGCTCAAGCAATGCTTTTACTTGATTGACAATATCTATCGGATAATGGCTGACATACTGTAATACTTTCATGCTTTTCACTTAACTTATTGCTATTACCGGCTATCATAACATCACCAGCATAACGGGAAAATCGATTTAAGTGCTCACAATAACCCACTAAATTGGTATACTATTTACCAGACTCGTTATGGAGAAAACTATGTCCCTGGCAAAACTTATTTTTGATAATCGCTTCATTGCACAATTACCCGCCGATAGTGTCACTGACAACTACTGCCGCTCTGTCAGTCATGCCGCTTACTCCTATGTGCAGCCGGCGGTAAGCCGCAACCCTTCCTTAATTGCCGTCAGTGAGCAGTTGGCGGAGTCACTGGGTTTTACAACAGGCGATCTGCGCAGTGCAGAGTTTGCGCAGATCATGACCGGCAACCGGCTATTAGATGGCATGGCCCCCTATTCTTTGTGCTATGGCGGTCATCAGTTCGGCCAATGGGCTGGTCAGCTTGGGGACGGGCGTGCGATTAACCTTGGGGAGCTGAACACAGAGACAATGGGGCAGCAGACGCTGCAGCTTAAGGGTGCCGGTAAGACCCCCTATTCACGCAGTGCCGACGGCAAAGCGGTACTGCGCTCTTCGATTCGCGAGTTTTTATGCTCGGAGGCGATGTTTCACCTGGGTATTCCGACCACAAGGGCATTAAGTTTATGCTTAACCGGTGAACAAGCGCTGCGCGATATTATGTACGATGGCAGCCCGGCCATGGAGCCTTGTGCCGTGGTGTGTCGCGTATCGCCCTCATTTCTGCGCTTTGGCAGTATCGAACTGCCCGCTGTACGGGGTGAGCAAGACTTATTAAAACAGTTAGTTGAATTTAGCATCAATAATGATTTTGCGCATCTGCGCCCGCATAGTGGCCGCTTCACGCCCGATAACTATGTGCAATGGTTTGCTGAAGTGTGTGAGCGCACCATTACGCTCATTGTTCACTGGATGCGTGTCGGCTTTGTTCACGGTGTGATGAATACCGATAATATGTCACTGATTGGCGAAACCATAGATTATGGTCCCTACGGCTGGATTGATGATTTTGATTTAAACTGGACGCCCAACCACAGCGATGCCTATGAAAAACGCTATCGCTTTGGCAATCAGGCGCAAATAGGCCAATGGAACCTGGTGCAACTGGGCAATGCCATACTGCCATTGATCGGGGAGGCACAACCATTACAAAAAATCATAGATAATTATGCCGGCAATTATCAGCAGCAGTGGGCCGATATGATGGCGGCCAAGTTAGGCTTGCACTGCTATCAAGGAGAAAGCGACTTAGCGCTTTTTTATGCCTTAGAAAAATTGCTCAGCGCCGTCGAAACCGATATGACCCTTTTTTACCGCACCCTTGCTCAAGTCGAAAATGACCTGGATTTACAATCCGATAAGCATTGCTTAGCCCTTTTTAGTCCCTGTTATTATAACAGTGACGATCTTACCCCTGACTATATGAATAATTTCAGACAGTGGTTAAAAAATTACTGCGCACGGATCAATGCCGATGGCATGGCGCAAAAACAGCGCGCTGAAAAAATGAACCGGGTGAACCCTAAATATGTCCTGCGTAACCACCTCGCGCAACAGGCCATTGAAGCCGCCGAACAGGGTGACTTTAGCGAACTGCAGAAACTCCAGGCTATTTTACAAAATCCTTATGCTGAGCAGGAGGAGCATCAGAGTTATGCGCAGAAACGTCCCGAATGGGCGCGCGATAAAGTTGGCTGCTCACTTTTATCCTGCAGTTCCTGATTCAAGATAATGACACCGAGCGGCAATTTTAGCTGATAATTTTCCAGCGATCAGTCTCTTAAGCTGCCGTATTTCCTTATCTATGACAATATTTATTGATTTCAGGGTAGCCTAGCACGGCACTTACAAGGTAAAATTAAGCGCAATAATTTCAACCAATACCAGATAGTAGTTGCTTAATATTTTTGGTATTACTAACAAAAAGAGTCTGAACAGATGGGAAGAGCATATCAAAACCGCAAAGAGTCTATGGCAAAAACTGCGGGTCAAAAAACCAGAGTTTATTCAAAATACGGTAAAGAGATCTACGTATGTGCAAAAAATGGCGGATTCGATCCCGATGGCAACCTTGCACTGCGCCGCTTAATTGACGGTGCTAAAAAAGACCAGGTACCTACGCATGTTATTGAACGCGCCATTGAAAAAGCTAAAGGCGGCGGCGGAGAGGATTATGAACGTGCCACCTATGAAGGGTTCGGTCCGGGTGGTTGCTCTGTTATTGTTGACTGCTTAACCGATAATAACAAACGTACCTGGACTGAAGTACGTAACTGTTTTGTAAAAACCGGCGCGAAAATAGGCTCACCGGGTACTGTTGCGCATATGTTTGAACATCAGGCCGTGTTTGTATTTGCCGGTGAAGATGATGAAGCGGTGTTAGAAGCGCTGATCATGGCCGACGTTGATGTGACTGATGTGGAAAGCGAAAACGGTAAAATTACTGTATTTTGTCCGCATACTGAGTTTAACAAGGCTAAAACAGCACTCAATGATATCTATCCGGATCTGGAATTAGATGTTGAAGAGATCACCTTTGTCCCTCAGACAGATACAGATATCCCAGCTGAACATGTTGAGAAATTTGAAAAATTCCTGGAGATGCTGGAAGACTGTGATGATGTGCAAAACGTTTACCACAATGGTGTTTTACCCGATTGATGTGCACAAAATTGCCAATAAAAATACAAAACCACATCCATTGATGTGGTTTTGGCAGAACTCCAACAGCCGACTTTCCCCCTTCCAGCAACAGCCTTCAGTACTCTCTTTAAAAGCACGCAAAAACTGATTTAAATCACTTATTTCTGAGCGTGATTGCTATCTTTCAGCTAATCTTCAATAAACAGTGAACTATTTTTAGGCTTGCGTGAAGGAGACTGAAATGCATTTTCCTGAAATAAACAAAGACCCGGCACAGGCATCTGCGCATAACTTAAGCTGCTATCAAGATTGTTACCAGAAATTTACCTGGCAAACTGCCCAGCAGCATATTGTTGGTGGCGATAAAGGGATAAATATCGCCCTGGAAGCCGTGGATCGCCATGTAGAGGAAGGCTTTGGTCAGCAAACAGCATTACGCTGTTTAAATAAGCAGGGCAGCAAAACAGATATTAGCTACGCACAGTTAAAAGAGCAGAGCAGCCGTTTTGCCACTATTTTAGAAAGCTTCGGCGTGCACACAGGCGATACTGTTTTTGGCTTGTCTACCCGTGTACCGCAACTTTACATCGCATTATTAGGGACCCTTAGATTCGGTGCCGTATTCTCCCCCCTCTTTTCGGCATTTGGTCCTGAGCCAATTCGCTCACGTATGGAAATTGGCCAAGCCCGGGTACTGGTCACCAGTGAAGCCCTTTACCGTAAAAAAATACACGCCTGGCGTCATGAATTAAGCAGTTTAAAATTAATCCTGCTGTACAATGTGACTCAGCCATTGCCGGAAGACTGCTATGACCTGGATCTGTTATTAACACAAAGTACCCCCTGCTTTCCAGCCCGCATCTGCGATCCGGAACAGCTCGCCCTGTTACACTTTACCTCCGGTACGACGGGGAAACCTAAAGGGGCAATGCATGTTCACCAGGCCGTTATCTATCATAGCATTTCCGGTTTTTATGCACTGGATATTCGACCCGGTGATATTTACTGGTGTACCGCCGATCCCGGCTGGGTAACAGGTACCTCCTATGGCATTATCTCGCCCTTATGTAACCGTGCCACCCTGATTATTGACGAAGCGGAGTTTGATGCCCAGCACTGGTATCAGTTACTCAGTGAGCAGAAAGTTAATATCTGGTATACCGCGCCGACGGCAATTCGTATGCTAATGAAAGCCGGTGACAAGCTGGCTACAAAATATGACCTCAAGGCACTGCGCTTTATTGCCAGTGTCGGTGAACCGCTTAACCCTGAGGCGGTTGTCTGGGGACAGAAAGTCTTTGGCCAGCCATTTCATGATAACTGGTGGCAGACTGAAACGGGCGGCATTATGATCGCCAATTTTGCAACGAGCAATGTCCGCCCCGGCTCTATGGGTAAACCCCTACCCGGTATTCAAGCGACCATTATGGAAGACTGTGAAGGCAAGAAGAAAGCGCTCAAAGAGCCCTGCAGAGTGGGTGAACTTGCCCTGAAATGCGGCTGGCCGTCGATGTTTCGCGGCTACCTTAACGAAGAGCAGCGCTACCGAAAGTGTTTTGTCGATGATTGGTACCTAACCGGTGATTTAGCCTACTGTGATGGCGATGGTTTCTACTGGTTTATCGGCAGAGCGGATGATGTCATTAAAAGCTCCGGCCACCTGATTGGTCCCTTTGAAGTCGAAAGCGCGCTGATGGAGCATCCGGCTGTGGCTGAAGTGGCCGTGATCGGTCTGCCGGATGAGGTTGCCGGGGAAACTGTCAAGGCTTTTGTGACTCTTAAACCGGGCTTTGATAAAGATGAAACCAACGAGTTGCGCAAGAGTTTATTGGGTCATGCCCGCAAACGACTCGGCCCTGCCGTTGCCCCCAGAGAAATTGTTTTCCGTAAGAATTTACCGAAAACGCGCAGTGGTAAGATCATGCGCCGTTTATTAAAAGCACGCGAACTCGGCCTGCCGGAAGGCGATATTTCCACCCTGGAAAGCGATGAAAGCTGAAGGCTAGCGGTAATATAATGGAGGAGCAATTATGTCCGATAACAAACTGCATATCAGCCGTGCCCACCTGCATTATCTGCTCAAGCAGATGCTGCGCATCCGTCGTTTTGAAGAGCGTTGCGTCAGCTTATATAGCGAAGAAAAAATCCGCGGTTTTTTGCACCTCTATAATGGAGAAGAAGCGGTGGCAGTGGGCGTCATGCAGGCATTAACTCCACAGGATGCGATATTAGCAACCTATCGCGAGCATGGCCATGCATTAGCGCGCGGCGTCACCATGAACAGTATTATGGCGGAAATGTTTGCCAAACAAACCGGGTGCAGTAAAGGCCGTGGAGGCTCAATGCATCTGTTTGACAGCAAGCTGCGCTTTTATGGTGGCAATGCCATTGTTGCCGGTGCATTGCCGCTTGCCATTGGTTTGGCATTAGCCGATAAAATGCAGCAGCGCAATGTCGTCACCTGCTGTTTTTTTGGTGATGGTGCCGTTGCCGAAGGTGAATTTCATGAAAGCCTGAACCTGGCAAAATTATGGCAGCTGCCAATTCTGTTTGTCTGCGAAAATAATCTTTATGCGATGGGGACGGCCCTGGCACTGGAAGAATCCAATCAGCATATTCATGAAAAAGCGGCAAGTTATGGTCTGGCTTCTGAAGTTATCGACGGTATGCAGGTTGTCAATGTCGAAGCAGCCGCACAAAAAGCATGTGCAGCCATACGCAGCGGTCAAGGTCCGCATTTTATTGAGTGCCAAACCTACCGTTTCCGCGGCCACTCCATGTTTGATGCCCAACTTTACCGCAAGCGTAGTGAGATTGAAGAGTGGCAGGCCAGAGGGCCAATAGTGCAGTTAACACAATGGCTTGAAGAAACCCATCAAATTGAAGCGCAGGATCTGCAAAACATCGAGCATGCTGTACAGCAGGAGATTGATGCGGCTGTCGATTATGCCGAAAATGCAGCGCAAGAGCCCGTGGAGGATTTATTAAAGCATGTCTATACGGAGGTGTCTGATGGCTGAAATCAGTTTTAGAGAAGCATTTAAAGCGGCAATAGTAGAAGCGTTAAACGATGATCCGCGGGTTTTTTTAATGGGTGAAGATGTCGGCTACTATGGCGGCTGTTATGCTGTGACTAAAGGATTAATCAATGATTTCGGCCCGCAGCGCATTATTGATACCCCGCTTTCAGAGTCCGGATTTGTCGGCGCCGGTATCGGTGCAGCCATCGGCGGTATGCGCCCGATTGTCGAAGTGATGACAGTTAACTTCAGCCTGCTGGCGCTGGACCAGATCATCAATAATGCTGCCACTTTATCCCATATGTCCGGCGGGCAGGTTTCTGTTCCCCTGGTGATCCGTATGGCTTGCGGTGCCGGCAAACAACTGGCGGCACAACACTCACACAGTTTTGAAGGCTTCTATGCGCATGTACCGGGCCTGAAAGTACTTTACCCCGGCACAGTGGCCGATGCTCGCTATATGTTAAAAATGGCGCTGGCGGATCCCAATCCGGTGATTATCTTTGAGCACGTAATGCTTTATAACCAGACAGGGACATTAGCGGAAAATAATCATATTGCGCCGATGGAAAAAGCCGTGATCCGCAAAACAGGCAAGGATTTATCTATTATCAGCTGGGGCGGCTGTTTATATAAAGCCATGCAGGCCGCTGAGTTGCTTGCAGTTCAGGGATATGAGATTGAAGTGGTCGATTTACGCTGCCTGCGTCCGCTGGATAGAAAAACCATGATAGATTCTGTGCGCCGTACCCATAAGGCATTGATTGTCGACGAATCATGGAAAAGTGTCGGTATGGCAGCGGAGATCAGCGCCACCCTGGCCGAGCAGGCTTTATGGTATCTCGATGCCCCGGTACGCCGTGTCTGTGGTGTCGAGGTGCCCATTCCCTATGCCGGCCATCTAGAGCAGGCCTGCTTACCCCAAACCGAGCAGATTGTTGAGGTTGCCCTGGAGATGTTAACTGCCCCGGATAAGATGCTCGAGGAGGAGTTATGAGCAAGGCCGTTCATGATCTGAAAATGCCCTCTTTTGGTGCCGACATGGCCGAAGGGACCTTAGTAAAATGGTTAGTCAAAGAAGGCGATAAAATTGGACGCGGGGGCGTGATTGCCGAGATCGAAACCGATAAAGGCATTATCGATTTGGATATTTTTGAGGATGCAGTGATTGAAAAACTGCTTCTTAAAGAGGGAGAGCGGGTTGCCGTGGGTACGCCCATTGCACAATTATGCTCAGCGACAGATGCAGCGATCGCAGACAAAGATCTAGCAGCAGCACAAAAGCTCATTGACGACAGTGAAAAACAAGAGCAGAAACCGGTAGCTGAAATCTCAACTGCGCCCGCTCCTGCAGCTGCGCCCCTGGGCGAGCAGGATGATTTTATCTTAGCCACCCCGGCAGCGCGTGCCTTTGCCGAGCAACATAAATTATCGCTGCATAGCGTCAAAGCGCAGAACGACAATAAAAAGATAATAACATTGGCCATGCTTGAAGCTATACAACCGCCGGCAACTGCAGCACAACGGCAGGAGCGCGTGGCACAAACAACGGCAGAGCAGAAGTCAGCGGCTAAAGGCGGCTTTGATAAAGAAGCGATGCGCCGGACAATCAGTGACACAGTGACGCGCTCCAAGCAGCAAATCCCCCATTATTACCTCAGTCAACGTCTCGATATCACGGCGCTTGAACACTACCTGCACGAATATAATGACAGTGCTGCACTCGAGCAGCGCATTCTGCTCGCCGCTCCGCTATTATGCGCCATCGCGCGAACCTTAATGAACAACAAGCAGCTCAATGGCTTATATATAAACGGCAGCTTTTCAGCGAGCGATACAGTGCATTTAGCCAACGCCATTAATCTGCGTGGCGGCGGCTTAGTGATGCCGGTGATCCGCGACGCGCAAACACTGACAGCGATTGCCATGATGGAGGAGCTTAAAGGACAAGTCTTACGAGCAAGAAATGCAAGCCTGCGTGCTTCGGAATTAAGTGCGGCCAGTTTCACCGTGAGCAATATTGGTGAGCGCGGTGCCGAGCAGATGCTTGCTGTTATTTATCCGCCACAGGTTGCCATTATCGCGTTGGGCAGCCCGCATCAGGAGGCAATGATTATTGACGGCGGCATTCAGATCCGCTCAATTATTGAAGCCACACTGGCAGCGGATCATCGCGTCAGTGATGGCCATATCGGTGCCCGCCTACTCTATCAGCTGAATCAGCAATTACAGAAACCGGAGGAGTTATGGATAGTCAAGCATTAAAGGATCTTATCCTGGAAGAGCTGGGTAATATTGCCCCTGAAATCGACGCGGCTGAGGTGCCTGATGATGAGGATCTGCGTGACGCATTAGAGCTCGACTCTATGGATTTTTTAAATTTAATTATTGCCGTCTCGAAACGCACGCAGATAGCCGTTGCGGAAGCTGATTACGGCAAAGTATTAACCCTGAACAAGATGATCCGTTATCTGCAGGGGAAAACGGATCAATAAAAGGCTAATAACCAGCTATTACTGCACTTCGTTACC
>JBFGZH010000004.1:0-25652 GCA_041586895.1 Psychromonas sp.
ATCCAGCTGCCGACAATACCGAGCACTTTACTCCAGGTTACGCTGTCCACACCGACACCGACCGCTGAGAAGCCGACAATTGCACCGACAATAGAGTGGGTGGTGGAAACCGGCCAGCCGAAATAAGAAGCGATAAGCAGCCATAATCCGGCAGCTAATAACGAGGCAGTCATACCGAATACGAGCAGCTCAGGTACATCCGTATAGAAGCTGGCATCAATAATGCCTTTACGAATCGTTGACGTTACTTCACCGCCAGCTAAGTAAGCGCCGGCAAATTCAAAGACCATGGCAATAATAATTGCCTGTTTAATGGTCAGTGCTTTAGAACCGACAGAGGTTCCCATCGCATTGGCAACATCATTTGCGCCGATACCCCAGGCCATAAAAAAGCCGACGATTGCGGCAAAAATAACCAGCACGCCGCCGTATGTAGAGATAATATCCATAAAAAGTCCTATTGTTCGCTATGAGCGGGCAAGAATTAATTCGAGTTGATTGCCGATAAGCTCGGAATGATCGGCTAGCTTACCCACCCATTCGAGAATCTGGTAAAGAAACATCATGTCGATCGGGTTATGGTGCTGTTCAAGCTCCAAAAGATCCCTGCGCAGTTTAATCTGCAGAGAGTCTGTATCATCTTCGATCGCTTCAAGTTCGCTGATCATTTTCGTTACGATATCGACTTCTCGGCCTTTAAAGCCGGTTTCTAATAACTCATCCAGTTCATTAATCGCTTTTCTGGCTTGCTGAATGGCATCCAGACAACGTTGCAGATAGGTCATAAAATCACCGGAAATCTGGTCCGGAATCTGCAGTTCACGGCCGAATACGCGACCGGCAATATCTTTTGCGGTATTGGCAATTTTATCCTGACGATTAACCAGTTCGATTAAATCGCCGCGGGAAATAGGCATAAACAGCCCCTGGGGCAGGGTTAAACGAATTTCCCTTTTCAATTCGTCGGCTTGTTTTTCATATGCCGATATTTTTTGCCTCACTTTATCAGCTTCAGGCCAATCCTGGCTATGGCTAGCCTTAAAGAATGGAATTAATAACTCACTGCAGGCAGCGACTTTGTCAATATGCATCTGAATAGGTTTAATTGGAGATTTTGCAAACACTCCAAATATCGAGTTAACTGGCATGATTTATCCTATTATTTTGGTTTGAAAACCGTATAACTGCTCAAGTCGAACAACAAATATGCGGCGCATGTTATCTTTCTTTTCCACACAATTGAACCGAAATTTAGTATAATTGCTCAATTATTATGATTTTAGTCAATCTTGTTGCTCAACATCACAGGTGTACATGGTATAAATTATGGAAACAGAAATAGAGATAAAGTTTCTTTTCAGGGCCCAATTTGAGTCTGAATTATATAACAAAATTAATACTCAGCACTTTATTTCCAGCAAAAAGCAGCTTCTGCACAATGTTTACTTTGATACGGCAAGCCGTTCATTACGGAAAATGGATATGGGCCTGCGTGTACGCAGCTGCGAAGGCCGATCTGTACAAACCATTAAAACGGCAGGGCGGGTGATAGGCGGGTTATATCAAAGACCCGAATATAATGAGCCGATCGAGGGACTGAGACCGGCTCTTGCCCGTTTTAACAGTCAAATCTGGCCGAAGGGCTGCGATTTGCACGCGCTTGAAGCTGAATTAGTGCCTATTTTCAGCACCGACTTTGAGAGGCAGACCTGGTTGCTGGAAATGCCCGGTGATACCCTTATTGAGGTTGCCTATGACAGAGGCGTGATTGAAAGCAATCAAGGCCATGTCGATATTTGTGAAATTGAACTTGAGTTGGTCAAAGGGGATGAAGAGCAGTTATTTAATTTAGGTTATGAAATTGCTTCTTTGCCTAGCGCCTGTTTGGGTAATGTCAGTAAGGCGCAGCGTGGTTATATGCTTGCTGATAATGTTGTTTTTGCAGTCAAAGCCCTTTCCTACTCGCCCATTGTTGCCTCTATGTCGGTTGCACAGGCTCTACTGACTAATATCCAGCATGGCCTGCGCCATATTCAGTACCATGAAAACTGTTATAGCGAATCAGCCCGGGATGACGCCTTAAATGAGCTGCTAAGCGGCCTTAAGTTTCTCCATCAAAACTTAAGACTGTTTAAACAATTTTCGCCAACCTTACTGAAAGCCCCCTGGGTTGAGGATTTGCACTGGTTGGCACGGAGCTTTTCGTGGCTGGATGAGCGTCTGACTTATCAGAGCCTGATGGCCAATAAAGGCTACTACCTGAGAAAACTGCCTAAATTTAAACTGCTGCTGAGCAAGCTGGAGAAGCAGAATACAAAGCTGCCCAATCAGGAAGCGGTGCTTAAGTTATTGACATCAACGCGCTACTGTCAGTTTATTCTGAAAGTGACTCAATGGCTGCTGCAGTTCGAGAAAAGCAGTTTCTCCGGTGAACAGGCAAGCTCGCTGGAGCACTTTGCCTGTCAGCATTTAAGTCGCGTCTGGGGCGAGTTAAATGCTGCGTTTAATACTGACGGGGAGAAACTGTTAGGCGATTATCAAGGCCTGTTAGAAAGCAGTTTGTTTGTCGGTTTAAGCTTTGGCAATCTCTTTGCTGAGGAGAAGCGTATTGCTTTCCGTTCACCCTGGTTAGATATAGAGCAGGGGCTCAAAGAGCTGGACATGATGAATGTTATCGCCGATCTTGCCGAACAAGAAGCAGATAAAGAGCGCCGCACAGAGTACTATAAATGGATTAAGCGTAAAGAGGAGTCATTGCTGCATGCGCTTGAGCAGTCTAAAGAGCGGGCATTATTAGAAGAGCCCTATTGGCTGTAACTGCTGGCGTTTTTAAGGTGCTTGCTCATTGACCTTAAGAGGCTGATGGTAGTGATTTTGAGGTCAATGATGGCGACCTTGCTTTATTTATGAAATTCACTGTTTAATGCAAAGCTGGTTAGCTCTTCAATAACCGCTTTTTTTATTTCCAGCTGTTGCTCGGCCGGAATCTGGTAGCGCTCACCCAGCTGCTGGTAATCTTCATGGCTCAAGCTGACCGTTAGACGCGGGCGCTTGGGTTTTTTATGGGTCGGCAGACCTAACAGGTGGCGAATCTGCTCTGAGGGACTGATACCTTTATCTAAGGCACTGCGGCGAATGCTGTATTGCAGTTTTGTGTCCATATCAAAGGCAATCTGTACCGCCTTCACGACCTTGGCCGATTGCTGCCATTTTGCAGGTAATTCTCTTTGCGGCATAAGCTATTCTCCCTTCACCCATAGTTCTGCAATGTCATTGGCGGGTCTTAAAAAAGAGAGGTAGACATCGGTATCGCCATTTTCAAAAACTAAAATATCAATAGAGCGTTGACCACGATCACCTTCTAAGGAGTAGAACTCAAACTCCCGGCCGGGATTATCTTCATGGTATTGTGGCGGTGTTTGTCCGCGGTAGTCCTGCTGATGTTTATAGCCTGTGCTCATAAATTCCTGCTGAATATATTCATCGGCAACCATATCCGCATAATTATGCTGCTTGCTAAGCGGTGTTAAGCGCGCGTTGCCCGGCTGTTCAAAAATTTCCGCAAAATCATCTAAATCAAACAATGCCTGCACTTCACTACGGGTCAGTAATAAGCTTAATTTAATCAGTTTTTGCGGATTATCCGGAAAGCTTAAATAAACAAGCTGTTGTCCGCTGCCCTGAGCGACAATTTGTGCATAATGCTGATGTTTAAACTCCAGTGTATTGATGCCAATAACCTGTAATTGCTGCTTGCGCATTGCCTGCGGCAGGGCAAAACTATCACTAAAGGTGAAAATATCGTTGAGCTGCAGATCTTGTGGTTTGGTTAAGGTGCGTGTTGTCGATGCTGGTTTTTTGGCAAAGAGAGATTTAAAAAAGCTCATGATTTCCCCTGGTACAAGCAACAAGCCCGGTACAGATAAATGTGCCGGGCTATTGGTTATAATGGTTTTTTATTACTTATTTTTCAGGCGATCTAAAATAGATTGTGCGCTGGATTGCTGCGCGCCTATACCCGCCTGTTTTAATTTACTCTGCAGTGAATCATCACCGTTTTCCGAGTCCAGTTGCTCCGCCGCTTTGAGCTTATCATCAAACATCGCCTGTTTTTGCTTAATCCGCTCCAGCGAGTCTTTAGCGTTTAATAACTTAGAGTTGCTGGCGACAAAGTTATCCGTGATCGCCGACGTCGCTTTCTGCACGCTTTCAGTGGTTTTTACCATGCTCAGCTGGCGCTTATAGTCGGTTAACTGGCGTTCGCTCTTCTTAATCAGCTCTTTTAATCGTTCGGCACTTTTCAGGTAGCTTTCATTGGCCTGCTGCTGATCGGCGGCGCTGCTTTCAAGTTCGGCTATTTTTTCAGCGACTTCAATCGCCAGGGCTTCATTACCCTGCTCCATTGCCTGAACGGCATAACCTTCATGTTCTTTGATGCTGTTCTGCAGCTGATTTAGCTCGCGTGCACTCTGCATCTGTTTAGCCATTACTTCAGTCAGGTCGCGTTTGGCAATGGTAATATGTTTTTCTGAATCGCGGATTTCCTGTTCAAAAATACGTGTTGAGTTGGCGTCGACAACTGCTTCACCCGCTTCGCGTGCACCACCGCGTACGGCGGTAATAATTTTTTTAAATATGCTCATAATAAACTCCGAATTAATTTAAGTAATTGTCCATTTCTGCAATAACTTCAAGACTATTGTCACTCAGGGTGACAATCTCCAACTCAATATCATCCAGGCTTGAGTTTACCGACAATGCACCAAACACCACATATTTGTCCTCTATTTTGGCAAATGAGGAAAGCGGCATAGGAATATTCATTTCTAACATGGCTTCCATCATATTGCCTTTCAGATCTTCTTTCACTTCACCTTCACCCCATAGGTAGGCGATGCATAAAATCTGGTTATCACTAATGGAGATAAAGATAGGAATTTCTTCACGCCCGACTATTTCAACTTGTAATACATCAATATCACCATTGATAGGCGTGCAGTCAAAATTAAAGCCAGTTTCAGTATTATCATCCAGTTGATTCAGATGGGTGGCAATTGTATGAATATTCATAACACTCCTTAGTAACGGAAGACATTTAATGTCTCGGTATCAATTAATTTAGTGCGCTTGTCATTATATGTCAAGCGATTTGCTGAGTTTATTGTTCTGCTTCTATATTAGGGGTTGTTGTCCGGTCAGCGCCAGTCACTGCTCATAATATTGGGAGAAAAAGCTTATTTTTCAATCTGAAAATTGCTTTATTCGGAAGTGAACTGCTAAATTAACCGGGTCTTTTCTTTTTCTTTCTCTATCTGTGAACAGGTAAGCCTATATGTCTTTAGTCAACGAGCGTGCATTATCTCACTTTGCAAACCTTGAGCAGCAGCTTGATCTCTCCTTTATGAATGAAAAACAGCGCCATGATTTACAAGGGCTATTAGGACTAAGTGATTTTATTGCTGATGCCTTATTACGAACACCGCCATTATTAGCGGAACTGTTTGCCAGCGGCCTGCTTGAGTCTGCGCAGCGTCAGCAACAAATTAAACAGGAGCTGCAAAGCGTTTTAAGCAGCATTGCTGATGAGCCGGGATTGCATAAGGCACTGCGCTTGTTTCGCCGTAAACATATGCTGGTTATCGCCTGGCGGGAATTGCTCGCTAAAGCCAGTTTAGAGGAAAGCCTGGCACATATCTCTTATTTAGCTGAGCAGCTGATTTTACAGAGCATGAACTGGCTGTATAACAACCAATGTCGCGAGCTCGGCGTGCCTAAAAACCAGGCAGGGGTTCGTCAGCCGCTGTATATTTTTGCTATGGGTAAGCTCGGCGGCGAAGAGCTGAATTTCTCCTCCGATATTGACCTTATTTTCACCTACCCTGAACGGGGGCAGACAGAAGGCGGGCGGCGCAGCCTGGATAACCAGCCGTTTTTTATTAAATTAGGGCAGCGTCTCATTACCGCTTTACATCAGATTACGGTCGATGGTTTTGTTTATCGTGTCGATATGCGCTTACGGCCCTTTGGTGACTCGGGACCGTTAGTCAGCTGCTTTGCCTCCCTGGAGGATTATTATCAGCGCCATGGCCGGGAATGGGAGCGCTATGCGATGGTGAAAGCCCGTGTGATCGGTGAACAGGGGCCTTATAAAACCGAGCTTGAGGCCCTGTTAAGACCCTTTGTCTATCGCCGCTATGTGGATTTCAGCGCGATTGAGTCATTGCGTAAAATGAAAGCCATGATCAGCGCCGAAGTCCGCCGTAAGGGACTGAAGAATAATATTAAACTGGGAATGGGCGGGATTCGTGAGATCGAGTTTGTCGCGCAGGCCTTTCAGTTGATTCGCGGCGGTAAAAATAAAGCGCTGCAGTGCAAAGGGCTGCAACAGGCCTTAAAAGTGCTGGCACAGATGGGGGAAATGCCGCAGCAACGGGTGCAGTGCCTGCTTGAATCCTATCGTTTCTTGCGCAGAGTGGAAAATATTATTCAGCAGATAGGCGATAAACAGACACAAACTCTGCCTAATAATGAGCTTGATAGATGCCGCCTGATCAGCGTGCTCGGCTTTGCCTGCTGGTCTGACTTTGAACAGCACCTGCAGGGGGTGATGGCTAAGGTACATAATGAATTTAACGCTGTGGTCGGGGATGCTAAGCAGCCCTGTGAGGCGCTTGATGCGACTATCTGTGAACTCTGGGAATTAACCTTAAGTCAGCAGGAGGTGGTTGATTTATTGCTGGAAAGAGGGCTAACTGCCGCGCTGGTCGATGACTTTGCCGAGCACCTGATCCGCTTTAAAGATGAGCTGGCGAAAAGACCGATCGGCCCGCGTGGGCAGAAAACGCTGGAAAAGTTAGCGCCGAAAATTATCGATAAAGTCCTGGCCTATGACGATCCCCTTGCATTGCTCGAGCGTATTACTCACCTGTTATTGAAGATAGTTAGCCGCACCGCTTATCTGGAATTACTCCATGAAAATGAAGGGGCATTAGAGCAATTATTAAAATTATGCAGTGCCAGTCCGCGTTTAAGTGAGCAGCTTGCCCGCCATCCGATTCTACTCGATGAGCTGTTAGATCCGCAGCATCTTTATCATCCGACCGCGCTGGCTGATTATCAGCGCGACCTGCAGCAGTTTATGTTGCGTATTCCGGAAGAGGAGATGGAGCAGCAGATGGAAGCGCTGCGGCAGTTTAAACAGATGCAGTTTCTGCATATCGCCGCGGCTGATATTGTCGGGGCCATTGCGCTGCCGCAGGTCAGTGATCATCTGACCGCTTTAAGCGAAGCACTGCTTGATTATGTGGTGCAGATTAGCTGGGCGCAGATGGTTGATAAGTTCGGCCTGCCAAGCAATGTTGCCGGCAGCGAGCGCAAAGGTTTTGCCGTTATCGGCTATGGTAAAATGGGTGGTTTTGAGCTCGGTTATGGCTCCGATCTGGATCTGGTGTTTTTACATGACAGTGCTGGCGAAGGGCAAACCGCGGGTCCTAAAGTGATTGATAATCAGCGTTTTTATCTGCGCCTGGCACAACGCATTCTGCATCTTTTCAGTACCCGTACTAACTCCGGCGTTTTGTATGAGGTGGATATGCGTTTACGCCCGTCAGGCGGCGCCGGTTTATTGTGCATCAGTGTAGCCGGCTACAAAAAATATCTGCTTAATAATGCCTGGACATGGGAGCATCAGGCGCTGGTTCGCGCGCGGGCTGTTTTTGCCGATGCACAAATATCAACCGCCTTCAAGCAGCTGCGTGAGCAGGTGCTTTGCCTGCCGCGGGAAACAGAAGCGCTGGCAAAAGAGATCTGTGCAATGCGTAGTAAAATGCGCAACCATCTTAACCGGGCCGAAGAGGGCCAATTTGACTTGAAACAGTCGCCTGGCGGTATGGTGGATATTGAATTTATTGCTCAGTATTTAGTATTAAAATATGCCCGCCAGTCAGGCCATGCCCTGTGTAAATGGTCGGATAATCTGCGCATTTTTGCGACCTGCAGAGAGCTGGGTCTGCTCAGCGCTAGCGAAGCGCAGGCCTTAACCACGGCTTATTGCCATATTCGTGATGCAGGGCATCGTTTAACGCTTAATAAACAGCCGCGTATTGTCTCTGCGCAGCTGTTTACTGAAGAACGCCAAGCGGTGTGCGCGATTTGGCAGAAGTTATTCGCTTAACAACAGCGGCTGTGCGCCATTAGCTGAAAAAACGACAATAGCTAACCCGTAGTTTGGTGATGACTCGAACTTAATACAGTGAGCTTTCACCTTCAGGGCGGGTTTTAAAGCGGCGATGCATCCACATATACAGATCATCACATTCTAGAATCATTTTCTCTATCTGCTGATTGGTAGTGCGGGCATCGGCTTCAAGATCTGCAGTCGGAAAGTTTTCCAGCGGCGGATAAAACATTAACTGATAACCCTCATCGCCAGGTAGGCGTTTTAAAAACATAGCAATCACTGTGCTGTTATTGAAGCGGGCCAGCTTGCTGGTGCCGGCGACGGTATTGGCATTGTCGACGGCAAAAAAGGGCGCAAAGACACTGCTTTTATGTCTGCCGTAATCATGGTCCGGGGCATACCAGAGTGCTTCGCCCTTTTTTAGAATGCGCAGCATGGATTTAAAATCGCTGCGATCGACCATGGCATGATTGTCACGTATTCTGCCTTGGTAGAACCAGTAGTCTAACACCGGGTTTTTGTGTTTGCGGTAAACCAGGTGGCTTGCATGGACACTGCCTAAGGCGCGGGCACCGACATCTATGGTCAGAAAATGCGCCCCGAGAAAGATAATGCCATGACCCTTTTCCTGCGCCTGCTGCAGATGCTCTATGCCGCTTATTTTTAATAAATTATTAATACGCCAGTGCGGCCAGAACCAGGCCATCCCTAACTCTAGTAGGGCAATACCGCTGTTTTCAAAGTTGAGGCGCACTTTTTGCTCAATTTCTGCCGAAGAAAGTTCAGGAAAGCACAGTTCAAGGTTGCGCTGGGCGATTTTTCGCCTTGATTTTACCAGCGGGTAGGCCGCCCGACCGAGTTGTCTGCCAAGAAAAAGCAATACATTGTAAGGCAGAAAAGAGCTGATAAAGAGCAGTACAATACCCGACCAGGTCAGCCAATAGCGCGGCTGGAATAATTCTCTTGTGAGTTTAGCTTGGGACATAAATCCTCGAACAGTTCTCAATGAATACCAAGATTCTATCTAATTCTCTTTTTCTTGTCTCAGATTCTTTTTGCTGAGCTGCTTGAGCTTGCCGGCCGCCTGCTGCTGCAGCTCGGTTAAGGAGACTTTCAGCCCTGTCTGCTGAGGTAACGTGAAATAGTGCTGCGGGCATTTAAAGGCGGTTAGTTTATTGCGCATATAGTCATCCAGGCGTTGCGTTTCTGCCTGCCCATTTCGCCAGTCGATAAAGGCAAGCGGACGTTGTCCAAAAGCAGGATCATCAACGGCCACGACATAAGCCTGTTTAACCGCCGGAAACTGCAGTAATAGCGATTCAATCTCCTCCGGCTGAATATTTTCTCCGCCACTGATAAATTGGCGGTCTTTTCTGCCGCTGATATAGAGATGATTAGCGACCTTTTGGCCGAGATCTTTACTGGCAAACCATTGCTTTTGAGGAATAATGCTGTTTTCCATTTGCCCGTTGAAATAACCGACAAAACGGGTTTTGCCGCGCAGCCATATTTCACCATCGACTATTTTGACTTCGCGGTGTTTTAAAATACGCAGAGACTGACTATTGCTGGAGGTGGCTACCTGCGAGCTCATCTCGGTTAACCCGTAACTGAGGTGATAGGTAAAGCCGCGTTGTGCCGTTGCGGCTAATAACTGCTCGGCAAAGGCGCTGCCGCCGAGTAACAGGTGTTTGATGGCCAGCTTACTGTGCTGGAAGTGCGGATTTTCCAATAAACGGTAAAGCTGCGTGGCTACTAACGAGAGGTGGGTGATTCGCTGCTCTTTAAGCAGTTCGGCACTTAATTTGCTCTCACTTAAGACTAAGGTTGCACCGGCAAGCAGGGTGCGAAATACCGTGGCATAGCCGCTGATATGAAAGATCGGCAGGGAGAGTAAATTTTTATCGCCTGGCTGAAGAGGGATAACATCTTGTGAGCCCTGCGCGCTGTAAAAATGGTTGCTGAAATTATGCATCACCGCTTTGGGCAGGCCACTGCTGCCGGAGGTGAAGATAATATTGCTCACGCGTAGCGCATCTATTCTCAGCGGGGCGCTGGGGATAATGGCCTGGTTAGGCTGGCTAAAAGAAAATGTCAGGCTATTGCAGGGTAATTCACTCTTTGTGTGCTCACACCAAAGAAAATGGCTGTTAAGGATTGCCACTCTTGTTTGTATCTCATTGGAACTAAAGCGCGGATTAAGCGGGCAGAAGATAATGCCGCTACGCATACAGCTTAGCTGTAACAGGATCAGCTTCAGGGAGTTGGGCGCAATGCAGACTAAGCGCTCGCCTGCCTTTAACCCCTGTGCCCGCAGCTGCTTTTCGAGAAAGGAAAGTTGCTGATCCAGCGCCCGGTAAGTTAATGATTGCCGATTCGAGGTAATGGCCACAACATCAGGTTGCAGTAAGGCTTGTCGACGTACCGGACAATAGTTCAGCTGCTGCTCCATAGGCACTCCAGTTTCTGCAGATCGGCCTGGATCTGTCTGCGCTCGGTTAATAAAGGACAGGAAAAATATTTCAGGGTATCTATGCCCAAGGTCAGTGAGCATTTTTTCTGATAAAGCTTTGCCAGAGCCGCTAATTGCTGCAGGCCGATAATAGATTCAAATGAGGAGCTGATATGCACCTGCAGTTGCTGTTGTGCGGCAATCTCGATAAAGCGCTGCAGGCGTGTTAATGAGCCGATTAAGCTCGGCTTTAAAACCAGTGCTTTGATACAACTGTGATGCTGATAATGAAAATGGCTATCCTGCAGGGTTTCATCCAGCGCCAGGGCGATATTATACTTTTCAGCTAGTTGCAGATTGGCCTGATGGCTATCCGTCGGCTCTTCAATATAGTCCAGTATTGACTTATCAATTTTTTGAAAAAAACAGGCCGCCTGCGCCGTTGACCAGCCTTGGTTGGCATCGCAGCGGATCCTTAAGCCAGGATTGAGCCTGCTCAGCGCCTCAAATAAGCGCAGATCATCGCGCACCTTTTGCCTGGCTACCTTAAGTTTAATCAGCGCGGGACGATGTAAAGCCGCATACTGTTTTATGATACTGGCATTGTCGCCCTGCAGTAGCGCAATGCTATCAGGAAAACTTGCTTTGTGGTTCACTGCTATCTTCTGCACAGCCATATTCAAAGCAAAGTGAACGCTGGGATATAAGTTATCTGTTGCCTGCAGCTTGTCCAATCCGCTATTTAACAGGCTAATAATCTGTGCCTTGGCCTGGGCTAAACTTTCATGACTGAAACCCGGTAAAGGCGCGATTTCACCCAGGCCTGACTGTTTATGCTTATCCTGCAGCTGCACAATAAGCCCTTCCCGCGCGCTGAGCTGGTGGCCGTTAAAATTCATCGGGCTGGCAAAGGGCAGTCGGTAATAAAGGAGCCTGGCTTGCGTCACTGGGCAAACAGGAGCATCTCTTCTCATTCTATTCACTGTACTGCAATGCGACACGTGCGGTGAGTTTAGTGACCAGCTCATAGGGGATGGTACCTATATGCTCTGCAACCTGCTCGGCAGGTAAACCTTGCCCCCATAAAGTGGCCTCATCGCCGACCTTGTCTGTGCTGTGCCGCCCTAAATCAACGGTTAACATATCCATAGAAACACGCCCGACCAGCGGCACCCGTCGGCCATTAATTAAAACAGGCGTGCCCTGTGGCGCCATTCTCGGATAACCGTCACCATAACCCAGGGCAATCACCCCCAGTTTGGTATCTTTGCTCGCGCGCCAGCTGCAGCCATAGCCGACACTTTGTCCCGCTTTATGCTCGCGCACGGCAATTAAACGCGATTTCAGGGTCATCACAGCTTGTAAATGAAACTGCTCAGCGCTTTTTCCGGTAAAAGGGGATATTCCGTATAAAGCGATGCCGGGGCGGATTATTTGGTAATGCGCGTCAGGCCAGGCCAGTATGGCCGCCGAATTGGCCAGTGAATTGCAGCCGCTGTCCTGCTTGATATGCGCCTGGAAGAGCTTGATCTGCGTGCCGGTAATGGGGTTATCCAGTTCGTCGGCACAGTTAAAATGGCTGAGCAGATTGATTGGCTGCTGCACATTGCTACAGTTTTTCAGCTGTTGATAAGCGTCATCGAACTGCTGCGGATGAAAACCTAAACGGTGCATGCCGGTATCCAGTTTTAACCAGATGGTCAGTGCTTTCTGCAGCTTAGCGCTAAGAAGAGCGCTAACCTGCTGCTCAGAGTGAATGACTGACTGCAGGTCTGCGGCAATGAGTGCGGGCAGATCGCTCTCTGCAAAGAAACCTTCCAGCAGAACAATCGGCTTATAGATACCGGCGGCACGCAGCGTCAGCGCTTCATCAATACGTGCGACTGCGAATCCATGCACTGTTGCGGCCTTCTGCAGGCTTTGCGCAACCCTGATGGCACCATGGCCATAGGCATTGGCTTTGACGACGGCGAGTATTTTGCTGTGCGGTGCTGCTGTCTGCAGAATTTGCAGGTTTTGCTGTAATGCCTGTAAGTCGATAACTGCACGTGTGATATTCATTAAAAACTCTATTTATGGTTTTATACGCTAAAAACGCTGCGCTATGGCTTATTCCTCGCCATGATAAGCGGCACCGGTATAGTCATCAAAGCGCGAATAACGCCCCTGAAAGGTCAGACGGACCTTGCCTATAGGTCCATTACGCTGCTTACCGATAATAATCTCTGCAATCCCCTTATCATTACTGTCTTCATTGTAAACCTCATCACGATAGATAAACATAATAAGATCGGCATCCTGCTCAATCGCCCCTGATTCACGCAGATCAGAGTTAATCGGGCGTTTGTCGGCTCGCTGTTCAAGGCCACGGTTGAGCTGAGAAAGGGCAATGACGGGACAACGCAGCTCTTTTGCCAGGGCTTTTAAAGAGCGGGAAATCTCCGAGATCTCCAGTGTCCGGTTGTCACTTAAGGAAGGCACGCGCATCAGCTGCAGGTAATCGACCATGATCATACTGATCCCGCCGTTATCGCGGGCAATACGCCGCGCACGGGAGCGCAGTTCAGTGGGCGTCAGGCCGGAGCTGTCATCAATAAACATCTTGCTCTGATTTAAGAGAATCGACATGGTGGAAGAGAGGGAGGCCCAGTCATTTTCATCCAGCTGACCGGTCCGGATTTTACCCTGATCAATACGCCCTAAGGAGGCCAGCATACGGTTCATTATCTGATCTGCCGGCATCTCCAGCGAGAAGATCAGTGTCGGTTTATCTGCATTCAGGGCGGCATGCTCTGCGAGGTTCATGGCAAAGGTGGTTTTACCCATAGAAGGACGTGCGGCGACAATAATCAGGTCGCCGGGTTGGAAACCTGTGGTCATCTGATCTAAATCGTTATAACCGGAAGACAGGCCGGTAATACCATCGCGCGGGTTTTTACACAGATCATCGATTTTCGCGACCGTTTCTTTGAGAATATCTTTAATCGCCTGCGGGCCTTCATTCTTATCGCTGCGCGCTTCGGCAATCTGGAAGACTTTGGTTTCCGCAAAATCGAGCAGATCTGAGCTGTCCCGCCCTTCGGGCTCATAGCCTGCCTCGGCAATCTCATTGGCGACACCAATTAATTCACGGACAATGGCTCGTTCACGGACAATATCTGAGTAGTTATTGATATTGGCGGCACTGGGCGTATTTTGCAGCAGTTCCGCAAGGTAAGCGATGCCGCCGACACTTTCCAGTTCCTGGCGGTTATCCAGATGCTCGGACAGGGTGACTAAATCAACAGGGATATCTTCACTGCTGAGCTGCTCTATGGTGGCAAAAATCTGGCGGTGGGCGCGATGATAAAAATCACGGTCGACGACCCGTTCGGCAACATCGTTCCAGGCATCATTATTTAATAATAAGCCGCCGATAATCGCCTGCTCCGCTTCAAAAGAGTGCGGTACGGTTTTAATCGGCGAGAGGGTTTTATTTTTTTTTGCGGAGTAGGGTTTATCAGTCATTTAAAATCCTGGTTCTGTAAAAAGTGCTTATAAAAAAAGGATTTCAATCCAAATATATGCAGCCAAAATAAGGGCGACAAAGACGGCTGCGGAGCCCATATCTTTGGCGCGACCCGCTAATTTGTGGTGTTCAGCGCTTATTCTGTCGACCACCGCCTCAATGGCTGAGTTTATTATTTCGCTGATCATGATCAAAAAAAGCGGCGCAATCAATAAAATGCGCTCAATTTGCGAAACCTCCAGATAGCAGGCCAGGGGAATCAAGACGGCTGCCAGTACAAGCTCCTGGCGAAAAGCTGCTTCATGTTTAAAGGTGCTTTTTAAGCCTTTTAGCGAGTAACCTGTGGCCAGAATAATGCGTTTTAATCCGCTGTTTTTTTGCATCTAGGGGGAAGCCTGTCGGTGATGTTCTGAGGTGCTTACTTTAGCAAAAGCAGCAGCTAATACCAAACTGATTAAACGATTTAATCGCCTTAATAACTACCCTGGCGGCGGATTCAGAGTACTTTTTAAAGCCTGACAGGCAGTTAACGCCATATTGCCGGATTAGATATCCTAAGTGCTTATTGATGGAAGTAAAATAGTCACCAATGGCAATGCAAAAATCGCTAAGCCGAAGATAAGCATGAAATTGCACCGTTAACGGGTATAATAGGTTATTTTGCAGGTGGATATGAGTGACTGAACCTTATTTAATTTTAAAAAAGGATCTTTCTTTTCAGGAAGAGATTAAAAAAAGTCGGTTTATTACTTATCTGGCACATGTCGCAGGCAAAGAGCAGGCATTAGCTTATCTGCAGTCGATCCGGGCTGAGCATAAAGAGGCGCGACATCATTGCTGGGCCTATATTGCCGGTGGACCTAAAGACAGCGTACAGATCGGTTGTAGTGATGATGGTGAGCCGAAAGGTACCGCCGGTAAGCCTATGTTGAGCCTGTTGCAGGGCACAAATCTGGGTGAAATTATGGCTGTTGTGGTGCGTTATTCCGGTGGCATAAAGCTTGGCACCGGTGGCCTGGTGCGTGCATACTCCAATGGAATACAGCAGTTAAGTGCACAGATGGACACCATTGAGAAACGTTTTTATCAACAATATCAGTTACATTGTGATTATGCGCAAATGGCGTTAATAGAAGGCTTGTTGGCTGGCTGTGCAGGACGTATTGTACAGGCTGAGTACCTGCAGTCAGTCAACGCCCTGATTGAGGTGGATGCGCAGTTTTGTGAACAATTTATAGAGCGACTTAATGCACTTACACAAGGAAAGGTTCTTGCTAAAAAAATTCCCGTTACCGCCTGAAGTGGAATCATAAGGTGATTTTCCGCTCCATAACCCGTATTGTCGGCATGCTGATCGGACTGTTCAGTCTGACTATGCTGCCTCCGATCCTGATTGCTGCGCTCTATGATGATGGCGGCGGGGGAGACTTTTTTGCCGCCTTTAGCGTGACTTTGCTGATTGGTTTTCTGCTGTGGCTGCCCAACCGGCGTTTAAAGAAAGAGTTAAAGGTACGCGAAGGTTTTTTAGTGGTGGTGTTGTTCTGGGTCACTCTGGGCAGTGCCGGTGCCATTCCTTTCCTGATGATTGACAGTATGGAAATGAGCCTCGCGGCGGCCTTTTTTGAGTCTTTCTCCGGGCTGACCACAACCGGTGCCACTGTGATTGAAAGGATTGACAGTCTGCCGAAGTCGATTGTTTTTTATCGGCAGATGCTGCAATGGTTTGGTGGTATGGGAATTATTGTTCTGGCGGTGGCTGTGCTGCCAATGTTAGGCATTGGTGGTATGCAGTTGTATCGGGCGGAAACACCGGGGCCGGTAAAAGACTCGAAGATGACCCCGCGAATAGCGGAAACGGCGAAAGCGCTCTGGTATGTTTACTTATGTTTGACGGTCGCCTGTATGCTCGCTTTCTGGCTTGCCGGAATGACCCTGTTCGATGCGCTCTGTCATAGCTTTTCAACGGTTTCTATCGGTGGTTTCTCAACCCATGATACCAGTATGGGCTATTTTGACAGCCATATTATTAATCTTATTACTGTGGTTTTTCTGCTGATATCCGGGGTTAACTACGCGCTGCACTTTAATGTTTTTTCCGCTAAAAAGTTTTCTCTTCATCCTTATAAACAGGATCCTGAGGTGCGGGCATTTATTTTTATTCAAATCGTATTAACTGCGATCTGTTTTCTGATGTTAATCAACCATAATGTCTACGATTCGATTGAAAGTGCTTTTTCACAGGCACTGTTTCAGGCCGTGTCTATCTCCACTACGGCCGGCTTTACGACCACCTCTTTTGCTGATTGGCCGCTGTTTTTGCCGGTATTGTTAGTTATTTCCAGCTTTATTGGCGGCTGTGCCGGTTCAACGGGCGGGGGGCTGAAAGTGATTCGGGTATTATTGCTTAACTTACAGGGGATTCGCGAGTTAAAGAGGCTGGTTCATCCGAAAGCTGTGTATAAAATAAAGTTAGGTGACAAGGCGTTACCGGATCGTGTTATTGAAGCGGTATGGGGATTCTTTGCCTCCTACGCACTGGTTTTTGTTATCTGTATTCTGGCGCTGTTGATGACCGGGATGGACGAGCTAAGCTCCTTTTCGGCAACGGTGGCCATGCTCAATAATTTAGGCCCGGGGCTTGGTGAGGTGGCGGTGCATTTTAATGAGGTCAGTGATGCTTCTAAATGGATTATGATTCTGGCGATGCTGTTCGGGCGGCTAGAGATCTTTACCTTATTAGTCCTGTTTACCCCTGTTTTTTGGAAAAATTAAAATGACAACCCTAGTAATATATTCATCCGTTGATGGGCAGACATTAAAAATAGTTAAAAGAATCACAGCAATGCTGGCAGAAGAGTGTACGCTGGTTAATATTGATCAGATGCCGGCAATAGATTTCAGTCAATATGACAAGGTGCTGATCGGGGCGTCGATTCGTTACGGTAAACTGCGCAGGAATTTATTGGACTTTATCAATCAGCACAAAAGCGAGCTGGACCTGCTGCCCAATGCTTTCTTTTTAGTTTGTTTAACGGCGCGTAAGCCGGAGAAAGCGCTCCCGGAAAATAATGCCTATATGGCTAAGTTTGAGCGCTTATCGCAGTGGCAGCCGCGCTTAAAAGCAGTGTTTGCCGGTGCTTTACTGTATTCCCGCTATAACTGGTGGCAGACGCTGATTATTCAGCTGATTATGAAAATGACCGGTGGCAGCACCAATAAAGACAAAGATATTGAGTTTACTGATTGGGCAAAGGTGGAGATGTTCAGTAAAAACTTTGCCGATTTATAAATTTTTTTAGAGATTATTGTAATGAATTTTAAACAACGGATGTTATTTACAATAACCGCACTGATTATTATCGGCTTTTCCATTAGTGCTTTTTCCAGCTTTAGAGTCGCTCAGCAACAGGCGCTGAGCTCTTTAATGCAACAGGAGATGCCGCTGACATTAGATAATGTCTATTCAGAAATTCAGCGTGATCTGCTGATGCCGCAGCTGGTTTCCTCGCTAATGGCCAATGATACTTTTCTGCATCACTGGGTGGAAACCAAGGAGCAGGATGTTACAGCCATTAAGCGTTATTTAAGCAAGATTAAAGACAAGTACGGGCTATTTACTGCTTTTTTTGTCTCAGAAAGAAGCAAAGACTATTTTTATGCCGGAGGGCTCTTAAAAACCATTTCCGAGCAAAACCCTGTGGATAATTGGTATTTCCGTTTCCGCCGCGCGCCGGGTGAGTCTGAGCTGAATATTGATCCGGATATGTCCAATGCCGACCAGCTGGCTATTTTTATTAATGTTAAAGTGCGCAATAAAGAGAATAGATTAGTCGGCATTACCGGGGTGGGCTTAAATCTTGAGCAGGTTAAAGGGCGATTCGATGATTATCAGCAGAAGTATGGTAAAAGCGTTTACTTTGTTAATAAACAGGGACAGCTATTGCTTGCCGGCAGTAATCCATCCGTGCCGGGCAATATCTATCAAAAGGAGGGCATTAAGAATATTGCTTCGCAGCTGTTAAAGGAGGCTGAGGGCAGCTTTTCATACCGTTATCAGGGCAAAAATTACCTCTTAATCAGTCGTTATATCAAAGAGCTGGATCTGGTGTTGTGCGTTGAAGCGCAGAGCGGACAGTTTACGCAGGCGCTGCTTAAGCCGCTGATTATCAATATTGTGATCAGCCTGTTATTGCTGCTTAGCGTGCTCTATCTGATTGTGCAGATAATTAACCGTTATCAACATAAACTGGAAAAAATTGCCTGGCGGGATCATTTAACCGGCTTACTGAATCGCCGCGCTTTTACCCTGCAGTATCATAAAGAGGAGTATCGCTGTCGCCGTCAGGAGCGGGAAATGGCTCTGCTGATGATTGATATCGACTTTTTTAAGCAAGTTAATGACAGTAAAGGGCATGTACACGGGGATAAGGTATTAAAGCAGTGTGCGCTTATTCTCGAAGATGCCCTGCGCCTGACCGATACTATTAGTCGCTGGGGAGGCGAAGAGTTTGTGGTGTTGCTGCCTGATACTAACGTCTCTGCAGCACTTAAAATTGCCGAGCGGCTGCGCTTACTGGTCGCAAAGGATGCGCTTTTAAATAGCTTAACCGAGCATGGCTTAACCATCAGTATCGGCGTCGCCGATTTTGATGTGACGCGCAGTATGGACTGGCATATCAGTGTCGCCGATAATAAACTCTATAAAGCTAAAAAGAGCGGTCGAAATTGTGTCGTTTATTAAGCTGATTTTTTTACTTCCCTGAATTACAATAGCCGTTTTCGCTATCTTATTCAGGCTTTCGCATGGTCAATCCAGAACCCTTCAATAATGCTCAGCAGATCTTGCTTGATGTGTTTGGCTACACCCGCTTTCGCGAGGGCCAGGAGCAGATTATCAGCCAGCTTTGTGCCGGTAATGATGCCTTAGTTGTGATGCCGACCGGTGGCGGGAAGAGCCTGTGCTTTCAAATTCCGGCATTAGTGCGTTCCGGAATCTGCTTCGTTATCTCACCGCTTATCTCTTTGATGAAGGACCAGGTGGATACACTGCGTGCCTGTGGCGTCGCTGCTGCTTATCTTAATTCCAGCCTTTCCTATGCACAGCAGAATCAGATTATTAACGACATGCATAGCGGCGTATTGAAGCTGGTTTATATTGCCCCTGAGCGTTTATTGCGTCCTGATTTTATTACCCGTCTGGAAAACCTGCCGGTCAGCCTGTTTGCCATTGATGAGGCGCACTGTATTTCCCAGTGGGGGCATGATTTTCGCCCTGAATATGCGCTGTTGGGGCAACTTAAACAGCGTTTTCCTGCTGTTCCGCTGGTGGCGCTAACGGCGACGGCCGACCATGCCACACAGCAGGACATTCTGGCGCGTCTGCAGTTAGATCAGCCCTTTGTTGCTGTGCACAGTTTTGACCGTCCGAATATTGAATATCTGCTGATTGAAAAATACCGCCCCTTAATTCAGCTTTTTAACTACCTTGCCGAGCATAAAAATGAAAGCGGTGTTATCTACTGTACCAGCCGCCGGCGCACCGAAGAACTGAGTCAGAAATTAATGGCCAAAGGCCTGAAAGCACGCTGTTATCATGCCGGTTTGCCCCTTGAAGAGCGCCAGCTGGTGCAGGATCTGTTTATTAAAGATGAGGTTGATATTGTGGTGGCCACGGTGGCCTTTGGTATGGGCATAGATAAGCCTAATGTGCGTTTTGTGGTGCATTATGAGCTGCCGAAAAATATCGAGTCCTATTATCAGGAAACCGGCCGCGCCGGACGTGACGGTTTACCGGCACAGGCGATGCTTTTTTACGATCCGGCAGATTCGGCAAGAGTACGCGGCCTGCTGGAAAAAAATAATAATGAGGAGCAGCTGCGTATTGAGCTGCACAAACTTAATACTATGGTGGCCTTTGCGGAAGCGCAGACCTGTCGCCGCCAGGTGTTATTAAATTATTTTGGTGAATACAGCCATCAAGCCTGTGGTAACTGTGATGTCTGTTTGGATCCGCCCAAGAGTTATGATGCCACTGAAGATGCACAGAAACTGCTCTCCTGTGTCTATCGTACCGGGCAGCAGTTCGGTATGGGCTATATTGTTGAGGTATTAAGGGGCGCGCAGACGGCGCGTATCAAAAGTCTCGGCCATGATAAGTTATCGACCTTTGCTATCGGCAAAGATCAGCCTGCCGAGCACTGGCTGGGTATTTTACGGCAATTGATTCATCGTGGCCTGCTGATGCAGAATCTTACCCGTGGCTCTGCGTTGCAGTTAACACAAGCGGCACGCCCGGTTTTAAAAGGTGAAGAAAGCTTGTATTTGGCGGTACCGCGCCTGCAGATGGTGAAGGCGAAAAAGAAACAGGGACGGGTGAATGTGGCTGGCAATAAGTTATTTGCCCGCCTGCGGCAGTTGCGCAAACAGATTGCCGATCGCGAGGATCTGCCTCCCTATATTATTTTCAGTGATGTCTCGCTTGCCGAGATGAGTGAGATGATGCCGCTAAATGACAGAGAGTTTCTTAATATCAGCGGTGTCGGCCATATCAAGTTAGATAAATATGGCGAAGAATTTTTAACACTGATCAATGACTATGCACAGTCTTTATGAGTGTTAGGGGCTGTACCGCTGAGGAGATAATATCTTGGCTATTATCTCCTCGGCTTCCGGCAGATAATAAGAAACTCTTTCCCGCCAGCGGTCAATAATATCTGACTTGTCTTCCTGGCGGCTTCTGATACCTTTAATAGTAGGGTGTTCATTTTGCGGAGAGGCTATGTTGCTAGAGCAAATAGAAGTGGTGGGCTTTCGCGGTATCAATCGCCTGTCGATTCATGTTAAAGAGCTGAGCGCCTTTCTGGGCGAAAATAGCTGGGGAAAATCCAGCCTGTTTGATGCGTTATCACTTTTTTTTTCCGGCACGCGTAAAACCTATAAATTTACCGATAGTGACTTTCACCAGCCTCCTAACCCTGAAATTGCCAGCAGCAAGCTGATCCACCTGGTTTTTACCTTTAAAGAGCAGTGGAGCGGGGAGTCAGGGCAGCGCCAATATCGAAGTATTAGTGAGGCCTGGAATAATCCTAAAAATGAGCTGCGTTATATTTATCTGCAGATAGACGGGGAACGCACGGCTGCCGGGGAGATCACAACCCGGCGTTATTTTCTCGATAATGAGGGCGTCGAAAAGCCTTTTGCCAAGGAGCAGCTGGCAGAACTGGTCAATCAATTTATCTCTTTTGTGCCTGTTTTACGTATGGGCAGTGATGTGACTAAAATTGAGGATCTTGAGTCTGCCGAGGTACGCAGCAAACGGGAGCGTTGTGAATTCAGAATCAGGCGTATTTTTAAGCGCTTGATCAGCTCTTCGCAGCAATTATCCGAGTTAGAGATGAACCGCGGTTATGAAGCGCTCACTTACCTCTTTGATCATTACCTGTTTAAACGTTACGGCACCCTGCATGATCATAAGCTGGATTTTGAGCACGATATTCATAGCCAGCGGCCCTTTTCTTTTCAAGCATTAAGCCACTTTAATGAACTGCTCAATACCGGTCATAAAAGTGATCGCGCTATGCTGCTGCTTATGTTCGGCGAGTTTTTAGAGGCGCGCGGGGAGCACTTACTGCGCCGTGGAGCCAGTCCGATATTGCTCCTTGAGGAGCCTGAGAATAACCTTCATCCTGTCAATCTGGCGATTACCTGGCGTTTTTTTTCATTGCTGCCGATGCAGAAGCTGGTCAGCAGTAACTCCAGTCAGCTGCTGGCTTTCTTTCCTTTAAGCCGCATTCAGCGTTTAGTGCGCGATGCCGATTTAATTAAAAGCTACTCCTTAGACTTGGCGCATTTTTCCAAAAATGATTTACGCATTATTACTTTTCATGTGCGCATGAATCGTCCGCAGAGTCTGTTTGCGCGCTCCTGGTTATTGGTGGAAGGGGAAACAGAAAACTGGTTACTGACTGAACTGGCGCGTTTATGCGGTTATCATTTTGTGATTGAAGGCGTGCAGATTATTGAGTTTGCCCAGTGCGGTATTGCCCCGCTTATTAAACTGGCGCAGGATCTGAATATTGAGTGGCATGTTCTCACCGATGGCGATGCGGCAGGGCAGAAATATGCCGCGCGGGTGGGCGAGATGTTATCGGCGAAAGACTTTCTGGCAAACCGCCTTTCTGTTTTACCGGCACTGGATATTGAACATTTTTTCTTTGAAAACGGTTTTGCCGATGTCTATCTCAAAGCGGCCAAGTATACGGAAAAAGATCTGGCAAAACTTGGGCTCAGCAAGGTGATTGATAAGGCAGAGCACAGGTATTCTAAACCGGAATTGGGCTTAGCGATTGCCAGCGCGGTCGATGAACGGGGGGCCGATGCGATTCCGCTGCTAATGAAGCGCTTATTTGCCCGCTTAGTGGGGCTGGCAAGAACGCAGTCGGGTTAAGCTGCTACTGCTTAGCCTGATAATGCAGTCGGTGCGCCTGGCCAATCAGGGTCATCTTTTGAGCATTGACTTGCACTTCTGACCAGTCGCTTAAAATGGCAGCGACAATGCCTTCCACTTCATTGATGGCGGGTTGACACATTTTACGTGTGCTGCCCATTTTATCTATTTTTAGCCTGTTATCCTGCACCTGCAGGATGCCGAAAAAGTAGTTACAGGCGAGGTTGCCGGTTACCTTATTGGCTGTTGAGACAGATAGTGTACTGTTGATGCGCGTATTGACCGGCTGGCCGTCAATACCGACCAGTAGCCATTGCTGTTGGATTTGCGCCGCGCTAATTGGCGTCGTTTCCGGCGGCGCGACACTGCTGGCGGTTTTCGCGCTGCAGGAAAACAGTAACAGCGGCAGGCATAACAGGGGGATTAGTTTAAGAAACTTCATTGTTTATTTTTCCCTTTGATATTTTTCTTATTGCTGCGCTTGACACTTTTTACATTGGCCAGCTTTTTAATCTGGCGCATCACGCGAGACAGGTGAATGCGGTTGATCACGGTTAGGGTGATGTTGATGGCATAAACATCATCGGCTAATTCGGTGGTCTGCAGATCGGTGACGTTAGCATTACTTTTCGCGATCACATTAAATAATTTAGCCAGTCCGGCTTTATGGTCAACCATTTGAATCACCAGATCTGTGGCATATTCATACTGATCCATAAAGTTCATATCCCATTCAACGGCGATATATTTGTCCGGCTCGTTTTTAAAACCATGCACATTGTGACAGTTCTGCTGGTGGACCACTAATCCTTTGCCCGGACTGGTATAGGCAACGATCGGATCCCCGGGCAGCGGTTTGCAGCAGTTGGCATAGGAGACCATGATATCTTCAGCGCCTTTAATGGCGCTTCGCCGATTGGCCTGTTTTATTTCCGATTCCGTTAGCTCATCGGCATTACCGCGCAGACGGCGGGCAATCACCATACTTAATAATTTACCGCTGCCGATAGCATGTAACAGGGCATTAAAATCTTTGAGGTGATTATCGGCAATCACTTTATCAATATTCTCCTGCGGAATATCGGTCAAATTGGTCTTATTTAAGGCTTGTTTTAATAACCGTCGACCCTCGGGAATAATAACCTTTTCCGGCTGTTGCTTGAGGTACTGGCGAATACTGCTGCGTGCTTTATGGGTGGCGACAAAATTCAGCCAGTCGGCGCGCGGGCACGGCTGTTCAGAAGTGATGATTTTAATGGTTTGCCCGCTTTGCAGTTTATCACTGAGCAGGGCAAACTCATTCTCTACTTTGGCGCTGACGCAGTGATGGCCGACATTGGTATGCAGCGCATAGGCAAAATCAACCGGGGTGGCCTGAGCAGGTAAAACAATCACTTTGCCCTGCGGTGTCAGCACATGAATCTCATTACTGCCCAGCTCCTGCTTTATATTTTCCAGTAATGCCAAAGAGTTACTGGCATTGTCATCCTGCTCAGTTAGTCCCTGGAACCAGTTGCGCGTCTGTAGTTGCGCGGTGAGCTTGGAGTTGCCTTTGCCCTCTTTATAGCTCCAGTGTGCGGCGATACCACGATTGGCAACGGCATCCATATCTTCGGTGCGGATCTGAATTTCGATATTGACACCGTGATGGGTGACTAAGGTGGTGTGCAGCGATTGATAGCTATTCGACTTAGGCAGGGCAATATAATCTTTAAAATAGTCGAGTTTGGGTTGATAGAGATGGTGCATCTGCCCGAGCACGCGGTAACAGGTATCGAGATCCTTAACGATAATACGAAATGCATAAACATCCATCACATCATGGAACTGGCAGCCTTTTTTGCGCATTTTCTGGTATAAGCTGTACAGGTGTTTTTCGCGGCCGATAACCTTTGCCTCAATAGACATGCCCTCCAGTTTGGCTGAGATCTCCTTACAGATTCTTTCGATAAAGTCTTTTCTATTGCCGCGCGCCTGTTTAATCGCCTGTTCCAAGACTGCGTAACGCTTGCCGTTTTGCGCTTTAAAAGCCAGCTTTTCCAGCTCATTTTTCAGGTTATGTAAGCCTAGGCGATCGGCAATCGGAGTGAAAATTTCAAAGGTTTCCCGGGCAATGCGGCGGCGCTTATCAAGGCGCAGTGAATCTAGGGTACGCATATTATGGACGCGATCGGCCAGTTTAATCAGCATCACGCGAAAGTCCTTAGACATGGCGATCAGCATTTTACGTATATTTTCTGCCTGTGCCTGTTCGCGGTTTTCAAAATTAAACTTATCTAATTTGGTGACGCCTTCCACTAATTCCGCGACGCTCGGATTAAAGGTATTGGCGAGCTCCTGATAGGTGGTATCAGTATCTTCGAGTACATCATGCAGTAGCGCCGCGGCAATGGCTTCATGGTCCAGCTTCATCTCGGCAAGAATTTCAGCCACTGCCACCGGGTGGGTAATATAAGGCTCGCCGCTTGCGCGCGTCACACCATCATGTGCCGCATAAGCAAACTTGTAGGCCCGTTCAATAAACAAACACTGCTCAGAAGCAAGGTAGGATTGAACTGAATCTTTAAGTGCTTGAAATATTGACATTTGTGCCCCTGTATTTAAATCGCTTTTTATAATAATAAAGCCAGTTGAACGATTTTAACAATATCCCATAACACATTCTATTTTATTTTGTCCAACTTTTTAACTGCGCTATCTCCTGCGGCCAGAGGCTCGGGTTGGTTGTCTCCAGTACCAGAGGAATATTATCAAAACGGGAATCCTGCATAATATATTGGAAGCAGGGCCAGCCGATCTCCCCGGCACCTAAAGGCGCATGCCGGTCCACCCGGCTGGCCAGCGGCACCTTGCTGTCATTAATATGCATCGCGCTTAAAAACTCAAAGCCGACGATATCGGCAAATGCCTGAAATGTTTGCTCGCATGCCTCGACGGTGCGCAAGTCGTAGCCGGCGACAAAGGTGTGACAGGTATCAAGGCAGACGCCGACGCGGCTTTTATTATCAATATGCTCGATAATGGTTGCCAGCTGTTCAAAGCGGTAGCCGAGATTACTTCCCTGTCC
>JBFGZH010000005.1:0-24941 GCA_041586895.1 Psychromonas sp.
CTCAGCTACGGCTTGATCAACTATATGACCGGCGGCGATCATCGACTCGCAATCCTCTCAACCCTGAGCTTTTTTATTCTCGGCCTTATTTTACTGCGCGGGGTAAACGAGAAGCGCGGCAGAGCGGCAGCAACTTCAGCCCACTAGGTAGTTTTGATACTCAAGCATCAAAATAAAGCGTACTTGTCTAAAACGGCATCTGCATCCGTAGATAGCCTTGATAGCCGCCACTTTCATTATCAAGCCCCTTCGCAACGCCAAAGGTCACCGGTAAGCTTAGTTTATAGCCTAATTTAAGCCCGGCTGTTAATTCACTGCCGATACCGGTCAGTTGTTTGCGCTGCGCACCGCCATTCCAGGCGGCTCCGGAATCGACAAAGAGCGCCCCGGAAATATCCCCTAAACCAAGCGGCAATAATGACCAGTTACGCTCGACACGGCCCAACCAGGTATTGAACTGCAGACGTTGCGTGGCATAACGATGGCCCACCTGCACCCCTGCATCATAACCTCGTAACCCTTGACGATCACGCGCAAAGAGCAGCATCTCTTCGCTAAGATCATGCCCCCCTAAACTGAACGCCTTGGCATCACTATCGGCATAACCCGCAGCCAAGCGCGCAGTTAAGGTGCTGCGGCCGCTTAAATCCAGCGTCATCGACCATTGCCCCTGATATTTCTGCCCGCTGTAATCGCTATTAAAGGGGGTATTAGTTTCCACCAGCAAGTCCATATAAGTTCCCCAGCCAACCCCGGGAACATTGAGATACCACTGGCGATTATCAAAGGTTAATGCCAACCCGAGCAGTGTTTCATTACTGCTTTGATATTGCCCCTGATTAATAAAAGCAGGCTGTGCAAGTAAACGCGTTTTATCCAAGACCATAGCGCTATGTAATCTCAGTTGATCTTCCCAAAGCGGCCATAGATTACGGCGTTGTACGCTGAGCAGATCATCTTGACTAATAAAATAGCCCCGCTGTCCGCTAAGGCTAAGCTGCTGAAAATTATGCTCCCGTAACGCACTCACCAGCCAGCGATTATCATATTGATAATTAAGGTTATAGTTAGCAAATTGATTATTAAAGTCCCAATCTGCAGCCAGCTGGTAATTATGCCGCCCTAAGGCATCAGCGCCATAAAAACTCATGCCGGCTCTGCTGACCAGATTATCGAACTCCCAGAGCGGCAACCAGGTGCGCGGCGCCAATGTCGGCCAGGGGCTATATTTTTCAATCTTGGATTTAGCGCTTTTTTCCAGCACTGGATCAGGATAATCATAATTCCCCTGCACACTGTCCAGCGCAAAACTAGCCAGGGATTGCGGCTGCTCAATATGACGTACACTATAGCCGTTACCCGTATAAGCCTGGTAAACCAGCCCCAGGCCCTGCTGCCAGTGTGGCAAAAAAGCACCACCTACTTCCCGCGTCCATTGCGTCACCCTTTGGCTTTGCGGATCCAGGACAAAAATATTATAAACTCCCTGGTAATCCGCACTGAATGCAATCCGCCCGTCCGGTAAATATACCGGGCTGTTTTCTACCGCCTTAGTATTGCTAACGGCCTGCCATTGCAGATAATTTTCAGTAGAACTGGCAAGTGCCAGGCGCTCCAGATTCCAGCCCTGCTGCGGGCGTTTCAGCGCGGCAATCAGATAATCGCCATCGGCAGAGATATCAAAACCACCCAGTACCACTCCCCGTTCGCCCTGCCAGATACGTTTATGCGCAGCGCCCTGTTGCACGCCAAGCAGCCACAGTTCACTTAAACCGGCCACTTTTCTGCTGGCAAGCAGCTGCTTGCCGGATGGCATCCAGCGTAGCTTACGAAAGCGCTGCCCTGAGCTTAAAGCTCGCCATTGATGATGCTGATACACAAACAGATCATTGATTGTACGCCCATCGGCATAATCGACTTGCCGGGAAACAGCCAGCCCTGCCGTGTCATGCTCTGCCAGTGCCGTGACTCCCTTGCTGTTGACTATATGCTGCCAGCGGGGTGTCTGCCCCTGCTCAGCACTCAGTACTGCAATATTTGCTCTATCTTCTCCATTATGGCGATTCACCAGCAACCCTCGGCTGCTGCTGGCCGTTACTTGCAGGAAAAGACTTTTATACAGCTCATGACCGCTGACGGCGCTTTGCTTAAGCTCTGTTATTTGTTTGCTGAAGCGGGCGCTTAAATAGTCCTGATAATCCCCCCACTGGCTTATAAAGTCTTTACCAAAGACCTCCTTTGCGCTGTGATTCAGCAGAAAATAGGGCAGTACTTGTCGGCTGTAACGCTGTAAAAACAACTGCAGTTTTTCTTCGCCATAGGTAGCGGCAAGATATTCAATAAAGTAGGCACCATACAGGTAGGGAGAGTTGAGTGGCCACTGCCGAGATGCCACCGCCACCTGCTGCAGATCTTTTACCTCCCCGGCAGCCACCTGCATACGCATCTGCATCTCATAGTAGCTCCCCTGTAAACGCCCGTAACCTAATTCTTTATTGCTTTCCAGATAAACAGCCAGCCCTTCAAGCAACAGGCCCGGCGTCAAAGCATGGGGAAATAAAAACAGATTACGCCCGAAGATTTTCCGCAATGCGCTAACCGCACCATCCGCCAGCTCCATATGCATAATATGTACATATTCATGACGAATAAGCGTATGCAGCCACTCATCGTAAACCTCTAAGCCGCTTACATCTTCAGGGGGAGCGATATATAAGCGAATCTGCGCGAAGGGTTGCGAGGATGCCCAGCCGTTAGAAAAATCATAATCATCAACCAGCACCAGCTCGGTACGCTGCTGCGGGGAACCTTTAAAAAACGGCAGTAACTCACTATGCACCTGCTCGGCAATATCCAAGGCGCGCGCTGCGCTGTGCTGATGACCATTTAAAAAGCTGACGGTAAAGTGTTGAGATTGCTGACTGAGCCACTGCTGCTGAGGTTGCTCCCAGGCAACAGGGGTTGCCATAACCCTTTGTCCGCACACACCGAGGACAAATAGCAGCACAGCCGGCAGCCAATAGTATTGCTTGATAATCATTTGCAGCCGCTCTTAAAAGTGAAAAATAGCTTTAGGTGCGGTACAACACCTTAACAATATGCCAACCAAACTTAGTTTTCACCAGAAAAGGCGTTAATATCTCAGCACTGAAAACACCCTTATCAAATTGCGGGACCATCTGTCCTTTTTTAAACTCGCCTAAGTCTCCGCCTTTTTTAGCGGAAGGACAGGTCGAATATTTCTTTGCCAGCGTCTGAAATTTCGCTCCTTTCTTTAACTGTTGCATTATATCCTCGGCTTGTTCTTTATGTTTTACTAAAATATGAAGTGCTGCTGCGGTTCTGGCCATAATTTGCTTCTTTAAAAAATAATAAAATAGAGCGAATTTTAACTTGCACTCAGACGAATAGCTACTGTAATTATTTTCATAAATAAAATGAATCAGTTATAAACAGAAATGCTAAACTGATAATAATCGTAACTGTCTTGTAACTGAGGGAATTAAGGAATTTCTATGAATTATATTATGCTGGCACTGACTGTATTTTTTATCTTTGTCGCCCCACTGTGGTTAATTTTACATTACCGTAGTCGAAAACAGACCAGTAAAGATTTCTCCGCGGAAGATCAGCAGCAGTTACAGGCATTGCTAACCCGCAGTGAAGAATTGCAAAAACGCATCACCTCGCTGGAAAAAATTCTTGATGCCAAAGCCCCCCACTGGAGAGACCATGAGCAATTTTAAAAAGCCCCTGTACCGCGATCCTAAAAATGGAAAATTAGGCGGTGTTTGTGCCGGAATCGCCGAATACTTTGCCGTTGAAGTCTGGATTATTCGCCTGTTAGCCATCTCGGCTTTTTTATTTTCCGGTGGCTTTTTAGTCATACTCGCCTATATTGCCGCTTATTTTCTATTGAGTGAAATGCCGGAGCAAAGAGAGTGGCAGCAAAGTATCTACAAAAAACAGCATGTCAAACAGAAAGCCTGGCAGTCCGGCCAGTCTGCGCAACAAATATTGGAAAATATCAATCAGCAATTAAATAGCGTAGAAAATGATATTGAGCAGATGGAAGATTATGTGACCTCTTTTGCCTTTAAAATGGATGATCAGTTTAACAGGCACTGATCCTGCTTTTGCTGCTAAGGCCTAGCTAGCGCCTACTCGAATTGATCCCTCTTTAACTATGTGACAACAGTAAAGGAAGAGCGATATGGCAAACATACTTTTACTCGCCAACTTAAATTGTGATCGTGTATTGCAGTTAAACCAGCCATTAACCACAGGCGGTCGGCATCACTACCAGGATAAAGGGCGGCGTTTAGGGGGCGGTGGCGCAAACACCGGCTTGGGACTTCTCTTTGCCGGACATAATGTGGGTTTGGTCAGTCAGATCGGCTGTGATAAAACAACTGACTGGTTATTAACGGAAGCAAGTCGGCATGGCCTTGACTGCAGCTTATTACAGCGCCATGATCTGCTTACACCGGAATTACTGCTAATTATGACCCCAGATGGAGAAAGAACCATCATCCGCCCGCATCGTCCCCCCTTTATACTGAAGCAAGTACCAGATTTCACCCGTTGGGATGCATTCTATATTAACTCATCGGCAGTCAACGCGGATATTTGGGCCAAAGCTGCACTGACAGACACTTTAGTTATCGCGCAAATGGCCAAGGATAAGCGCAGCCGCCCCTGCCATGTCTTAATTACATCTAAATCCGATATTGCAGAGCACCATATAGATAACAATAGCAGTGCAATCTGGCAATATGGCCAACAGATTGCAGGCGCACAACTACGCTACTTTATTGTCACTGACGGCAAAAACGGCGCAACGGCTTATCACCATGAGGATGTATTACATATCCCGGCGATAGCAACTGAGGTAATAGATACCACAGGTGCAGGAGATGCTTTCGCTTCCGGCTTAATCAATGCACTGCTGGAAAAAAAAGAGATCGTTGAAGCAATGCACCAGGGAGCAGCATGGGCGGCCATTGCCGTCTCAACGGCCAGCTCCATTCCCGGTGTAGGATTACAAAATCACCTGGCTAAATTACCTCAGTGCAAATAAGATTTGATAGTTGCAAGGGCACATTCATATATGGCTTATTTTTATAAATTGCAGGCTATAAATCCTATTGTTAAAATGCCGCCTCAACGCTTCATATAATCCCAATAATATGGTTTGGGAGTTTCTACCAAGGCCCTTAAATTCTTGACTATGAAGCTTATCTCGTTATTAAAAGGTAGAAGCTTATGGACTATTTTAACTTACCCAAGATAGATCTGCATTGCCATCTCGATGGCAGTGTCCGCCCGCAAACCCTCATGGATCTCGCTCGCCAGCAGAATATCCCCCTGCCGAGTGACGATATTGATGAAATCAGCACCCTGATGATTGCCCCTGAAACCTGCTCGAATCTGCATGAATACCTGTTGCGCTTTGAACTGCCGCTATCAGTGATGCAAACCGCAGAGAGCATTGAACGCATCTCTTTTGAGTTATTTGAAGATGCGGCTCAGGAGAATGTCAAATATTTAGAAGTACGTTTTGGTCCCCTGCTGCACACAGAACAAGGCCTGACCCTCGAGCAAATTATTGCTAGTGCGGTTGCGGGTATGCAGCGCGCTGAAAAACGCTATGATATCAAAGGCAACTATATTCTTTCGCTATTACGCCATATGCCTAAAGAAAGCATCAAGGGCGTGATTGATGCCGGCGCAAAGTATCTGAATAACGGCGTTGTCGCTTTCGATCTAGCCGGTGGTGAAGCATCGGGATTCTGTCAGGAATTCGTCCCTTATGCGCAATACGCGGCAGAAAAAGGCTACCGTATTACTATCCATGCGGGCGAACAAGGCGATGGGCAGAACGTCTATGATGCCATCTCGCTACTTGGCGCTGAGCGCATCGGACACGGTATCCATATTAAGGGCCACAAAGAAGCCTATAACCTGGTGAAAAATACAATGACGGCCTTAGAAACCTGCCCGAGCAGTAATGTACAGACCAAAGCCGTCGAGCAACTGAGCAGCCATCCTATAAAAGCGTTTTATCAGGATGCCATTCCTGTGACCATCAATACCGATAACCGCACCGTTTCTAATACCAGCATGAGCGATGAAGTGCGTAAGGTGATGCAAACCTTCCAACTCAGCCGTGCAGATTATTTCCATATCTATAAAACCAGCGTTGCCCATTCTTTTGCCAGCGAGTCGGTAAAAGCACATTTACTGGGCTATGCAGAATAACCCGAAGCAGGCTGCTTATTTTCCATACAGAAGGGGAACAATATAAGCAGTCAATCTTACTTATGTTTATTAGATAGTAACTATAGATTGACTGAGACGTCTAGACGCCCTAGTATCGCGCTATTGTTTACATTCTCATGCTCGCTGTGCATCGTAAGCAAACAACCCGAAAATGCACCCGCAATATAGCTGGATATAAACAAAACAACAACCTACCCTTATGGCAATCTATATAAACATTCTCAAGCACAGGCTGATATAGGTTGCTGTAAGTTAAATGCAGGAAATTTAATGATAAAAATAAAAAATGTGAATAAGGTTTTTTATCAGGGGGAGCGTGTTATCAACGCCCTTAATGATATCAATCTTACTATCAGTGAAGGCAGCATATATGGCGTTATCGGCTCTTCCGGTGCAGGTAAAAGTACCCTGATCCGCTGCGTTAATTTATTAGAGCGCCCAAGCAGCGGCCATGTTATCGTCGATGGCACAGATCTGACTCAACTTTCCAGTCAGGAGTTAACGCTTGCCCGACGTAAAATCGGCATGATCTTTCAACACTTTAATCTGCTCTCATCGCGCAGCGTGTTTGACAATGTCAGCCTGCCGCTGGAATTAGCAGGGGTCAATAAAAAAGAGATCAAAGCTAAAGTAGACAGTTTATTAATACTGGTTGGCCTGAGTGATAAAAGTGACAGCTATCCGGCGAACCTCAGCGGCGGACAAAAACAGCGTGTGGCGATTGCCCGGGCATTAGCCTCTGATCCAAAAGTATTACTCTGTGATGAAGCAACCAGTGCCTTAGATCCTGCGACCACGCAATCTATTTTAGAACTGCTGCGCAAGATCAATCAGGAGTTAAATCTCACTATTTTATTAATCACCCATGAAATGGCCGTGGTCAAGGGTATCTGCTCTGAAGTCGCTATTATCGGTGATGGCAAGTTAGTTGAACAAGGCGCTGTCGGTGATATTTTTGCCCATCCGAAAACCCAGTTGGCACGTCAGTTTATCCGTTCAACATTAGATCTTTCTATACCTGAAGATTACCGCGCGCGTTTATTAACCGAGCAGCAGGGGGACAGTTATCCCTTAGTACGCCTGGAATTTACCGGCGCATCCGTTGATGCCCCTTTAATCAGCCATGTGGCCCGTGAGTTTAATATCGATATCAGTATTCTCAGCTCCAATATGGACTATGTCGGCGGCATTAAATTCGGTCTGATGTTAGCTGAATTTTTCGGTACGCAAGAAGCTGCACAGCAGGCCATCACTTTCTTAAAAGAGCATAAAGTCGAAATAGAGGTATTAGGTTATGTCGCTTGATCTGTTTTTAACCTGGTGGGCAGGCAATGAGCGCCTGATCGCCTTATTAATTGATGCCTTAGGGCAAACATTGGCCATGGTTTTTGCCTCCAGTTTTATCGGCTTTTTGTTCGGCATTCCCTTAGGCGTATTATTACATCTAACGAAAAAATCCGGCTTACTTGAAAACCAGGCGATCAATAAAACCCTGGGCACGGCGGTTAATATCGGCCGTTCCATTCCTTTTATTATTTTACTGGTCGCTATTATTCCCTTTACCCGCTTTATCGTCGGCAGCTCAATCGGCACAGCAGCCGCTATTGTCCCGTTAACGATTTCAGCGATTCCCTTTATTGCCCGTCTTGTGGAAGGCGCATTATTGGAAGTGCCGGCCGGTCTGGTCGAAGCGGCACAGGCAATGGGCGCAAAACCGACACAAATCATCACTAAAGTACTGCTGCCAGAAGCCCTGCCGGGCATTATCAATGCGGCGACCATCACCTTAGTCACCCTGGTTGGTTATTCTGCGATGGCCGGTACTGTCGGTGGCGGCGGACTGGGCGATGTGGGTATCCGTTATGGTTATCAGCGTTTTGACGGTACGGTAATGATGATCACTGTGGTGATTCTGGTTATTCTTGTACAAATGATCCAATCACTTGGTGATCGCCTGGTTAAACATGTTGATCATCGTTAATAATAACAATTCAAACTAACACTCAAGGAATACCTTGAAAGGAGAAAATAGCATGACCTTTAATCTTAAGAAGCTTTTCACCATTGCCGGCTTAGCGTCTGCGCTAGCACTGGCTGGTTGTAATGATAAAGATGCCCCAGTGGAAGCAAAACAAGCCGTTGATAACAATAAAATAACGGTCGGCGTAATTGCCGGCTCTGAAGCACAGGTTGCTGAAGTGGCAGCAAAAGTGGCTAAAGAGCAATATAACTTAGATGTCGAGCTGGTGGTTTTTTCTGATTACATCACACCTAATGCAGCACTGGATGAAGGCTCTATCGATATCAATGCCTTCCAGCATAAGCCTTACCTTGATCAGCAAATGCAGGATCGCGGTTATAAATTCGCCATTGCCGGTAACACCTTTGTTTACCCTATCGCCGCTTACTCAAGCAAAATCAAATCACTGGATGGATTAAAAGAAGGTGATCAAATTGCCGTACCCAGCGATCCGACTAACCTGGCGCGCTCTTTAATGCTCCTTGAACAGCAAGGCCTGCTTAAATTAAAAGAAGGTGCGGATCTGAGCGCAACCGTACTTGATATTGTCAGCAGCCCTAAAAACCTTAAAATTGTTGAGTTAGAAGCACCGCAACTACCCCGCTCTCTGGATGATGTCAGCCTGGCAATTATCAATACCACTTATGCAAGCAGCATCAACTTATCGCCAGAAAAAGACGGTATCTTTGTTGAAGATAAAGAGTCGCCTTATGTCAATCTGATTGTTGCCCGTGAAGATAATGTCAATGCTGAAAATGTACAAACCTTTATCAAAGCCTATCAGTCAGAAGCTGTTTATCAGGCGGCACTGGAAATATTCAAAGGCGGCGTGGTGAAAGGCTGGTAATCTTTACTAAAAGCAATACTAACACTGCTCGATAATCAACAGGGAGTAACGCGCTTACTCCCTGTTTAACATTCTGGATTTTAATAATACCCCGACTTGCGCATTTGCTCCTCGACCAGCTTTTGTGAGTCTTGCAGGGCCTGATCAACAGATAACTTACCTGCAATGACGTCCGCTATATTCAGCCCCACTTGTCCTCCCAACGCGGGAAATTCCGGAATACCGACAAATTGAATCCCCGTATAGAGTTTAGCCTGTAAGGTTGAATTGAGCGGATCGGCTTGCTGAATGGCCTGCAATACAAAACCTGCAAATGGCGCTGCAGCCAGATAGCTTTTATTTTGATAGGTTGATTTTCTGGTGCCGGGAGGCACGGAAACCCAACCCAGCTTCTCACCAACCCGCTCTATATAGGCTTTGGATGTTGCCCAGGTAATAAACTGCAGCGCTTCCTGCTTATGCTTTGATGAATCCGGTATAGCAAGCGCCCATGTCCATAACCACTTAGATCCTTTCTCTGTCACGGCAACAGGAGCAGGCGCAAAACCGACTTGCGCATGAACTTTAGACTGCTTGGCATTAAACAGCATACCCGCGGCAACGGTGGCATCAATCCATATTGCGCAATGCCCATTGGCAAACAATGAACGGTTCTCATTAAAGCCATTCAGGGTGGGATTGGGCGGCCCATAATTGCTCAGCAAATCCTGGTAAGTTAAGAGCGCATTTTTCCACTCGCGGCTATTGAGTTTCGGCTGCCAGTTCAGATCGAACCACTGCCCGCCAAACGTATTGACCATAGTGCTCAGTAGGGCCATATTTTCCCCCCAGCCCGCTTTTCCTCTCAGACAAATACCATAGATTTTTTCTTCCGGGTTATGGATAGCCGCGGCATAGCTTTTGATATCAGCAAAAGTCGGCCGCTCAGACATCTTCAGTCCAGCTTTGGCAAAGAGATCTTGACGATAAAAAGTCATCGAGCTTTCTGCATAAAAGGGCAAAGCATACAACTTTTTCTGATAGGAAAGCGCCTCACGCACTGAATCAAATATATCCTGCAGCTGGTAGCCATCAGGTAAATTTTCCAGTGCGGTCAGCCAGCCTCTTTTAGCCCAAATGGGTGTTTCATAGGCACCTATAGTCATAATATCAAACTGTCCATCGGAGATAGCCAGGTCGCTCAATAAACGCTGGCGCAATATATTTTCACTGAGGACTCGCCATTGCAGTTCAATATTGGGATGGCTCTGCTCAAATTGCTTAGATAACCCGCGCATCGCTATCATATCTGCATTATTGACCGTGCCTATGGTTAATTGTACTTTTCCCTGCTGCTGCGTTTTTGCGGGAAAAAGCCCATGCCGGAAGAGTATTTCCTGCAAAGTGCCGTCGGCAATCAGCGCCTGCAGGCCGAGATTAAAGTCTTTCTGGCGTTGCTGATAGCCTGGCGACTTTTTGCTAAAGGCAACATAAAAGGAATTGCTAAGCAGAGGAGGACGCATAAACTCCAGTTCCCCAATCAGATGAGGACGCCGGTTGACCATTAAATCCGATGCGGTATATTTATCAATAACAGCAAAATCTATTCTCTCGACAGCCAGTTTATCGATATTCTGTAAATCTTTAGCGACGAACTGCTTCTTTAGCAATGTAGCCTGATCAAAAGCGGGGCTGATAGAAGTGCCGCGAACGACACCAAATTTATAAGGCAGCAGATCTAAAAGTGCGCCTTGCAGGTTGTTGCGCGGATCTAAGGGGTAGGAGGCCGCTAAGGATTTTCTTTTCAATAAACCAATATTGTCCCCCGGAAAGGGAGCGGAAAACAGATAGTTTTTTTCTAAACCGGGTTCAAAATAAGAGGGAAGTAAGCCATCGACAGAGCCCCTTTCCGCCAGGTAATTCGCCCTTGCCTGAGGATAAAAAATAATCTCTGTTTCGTAGCCGACGCGCTTAAAGGCTTCCGTTATCAGCTCATGAAGATAGCCCTGGTTAAGCAGGTTCTTACCGATATAAGGCGCGCGTTCGGCAGTCGCCAGGAGCACCTTTTTAGCGGCAAACGCCGGCTCCGACAGGAGCAGAAACAGCATAGTCATAAAAACTAAAAGACCGGGCTGATGGACATTGGCTTTCATACGGCTTTCTCTTGTTCTTGAATTGCAACACGGCATAGAGGTAATACTCGCAAGTTTTCTGTTAGAGTCTTCATTATTATATGCCCATAACCAGCAAATCACCTGCAACTACTGCGCTTGCAGCGACTATAACGCTGATAGCAGCCAGCCCCTGTCCTTTGCAACAACTTTTTTAGCTAAAAGCTTGCACATCACATGCTTTTCTATTTACATTAACCTCAACACTGGATAAGCACATTCAGATTACCTAGGCGTGCTTGCAGCACTACGTAGCGCACGCTACAAAAAAACTATCAAGCTGACATAAACAATTGCCTACATTAGATCAGGCTGCTTTTATCACCTACAATGTCGATATCTTTATAAGATCTTAAATAAGGAACTAAAAATGAAAAGCACAGCATTAAAATTAGTTATTGGCTTCCTCATTATCTTCACTCATTTCAGTTATGCCACCATTCCCAATATTGATAACGGCAGCAGGCCCTTTCCCTCGTTAGCGCCGATGCTCAAACAGGTTAACCCGGCTGTGGTCAATATCTCCACCTATTCGACGCAGACACAAACTAACAATCCGCTATTGAATGATCCGTTTTTCAAACACTTTTTTGATCTTCCTGAGCAACCTCAGCAGCGCCAAAAGCGCCAGCAGAGTGCCGGTTCCGGGGTGATTGTCGATGCCGGTGACGGCATTGTGATGACTAATTACCATGTCGTTAAAAACTCAGAAGAGGTCCGGGTATCTCTGATAGACGGGCGCAGTTTTAAAGCGAAATTAGTCGGCAGCGATCCGGAATTAGATATTGCCATTTTGCAGATCGATGCTGACAATTTAACTCAAGTCGCCATCGCAGACTCCAGCCAACTGGAAGTAGGTGATTTTGTTGTCGCCATCGGCAACCCCTTTGGTTTGGGACAAACGGTCACCACAGGTATTGTCAGTGCCTTGGGCAGAAGCGGTTTAGGTATTGAAGGCTATGAAAACTTTATTCAGACAGATGCATCAATCAACCCCGGCAACTCAGGAGGCGCTCTGGTTAATTTAGCGGGCGAACTGGTCGGCATCAACACGGCAATTATTGCGCCATCCGGCGGCAATGTCGGTATCGGCTTTGCTATCCCGACCAATATGGCCAAGGCGAGCATGCAGCAAATTGTCAAACATGGTGAGGTTCGCCGCGGCCAGATCGGCATAGGTATTCAAGATATCACGCCGGATCTGCGCGATGCCTTCGATCTGAAAAATGGCCAGCTCGGAGTATTGGTGACCAACGTGGTCGAAGGCTCTCCAGCTGATAAAGCGGGCATTAAATCGGGTGATATTATTTTACAAGTTGACGGTAAAAATACCATATCCACCGGACAACTGCGTAGCCGTATCGGTATCAAGCAGATCGGTGACAAGGTCAATTTAACCTTACTCAGGGACGGTAAAAACAAACAACTCACGGTAAAAATAGGCGATCCGCAAACGCTGCCGCAAACTGACCGTCAGTTACACCCGCTATTAGAGGGGGCACAATTTACAGAGGATGTGGACGGTAATGGTGTTGTTGTGAAACGTCTGGCACCGAACTCAATGGCTGCTTATAGCGGCTTGCGCACAGGTGATCTTATTGTTGCCGTTAACAAGCAGCGGGTTTATGATTTAAAAGGCTTCAGTCAGGCTTTAAAACGCAACAAAAACGCGATACTGCTGCAGATTAATCGTGGTGGCGGCTCACTCTTTATTGTGATCAGATAAAGACTTATAGCTAGTACCTAAACACAGTGAAGATGAACGATTGAAAGAACTCGGGGCCTCGGCTTTAGCCGAGCTATATAGCAAACAAACAGTATATGACAGCGCGGCTGAAGCCGCGGCCCCAATTGTAGTAATTTACTGAACAATGACTTAACTCAATCAATCATAATTAATGAGTCAAGGTACTAGCACTAAATTTCTATGCCCTTTCCGGCTTTACTTAGCGGGACGGGGTATAGACTTCACCTTTACTATCAAGGCCCTGTGTAATGTTTAAGCATTTATATCCATCTTTTCTTTACCTGGGCCTGTTCTGTCTGCTGGCATTATTATCCAGCCCAGCCTTATCAGTAGCAGATCGCGAAGATGATTATTTAAAGCTCAAATATCCGCTATTAATTAAATCACTCTATCAAAACCAGGGCAGCACGCACTTCTGGCTAAACTATTCACTCCGAGATGAACTGCAACGGCAAATAGTGCCGCTTGCTTTTGCTGCTCTTAACGAGGATCTTTTTTATTCCCTACAGGCCTTAAAAAAGGCTGAACGACAAAAAAACTGGCGGCGTTATGAGCGCTTAGCTTCAGATCTATTGCTCTTTTATCTCGCTTACCAAGAACAACTCGCCACTCAAGGCGAAGAGTGGTTATTTGGCAAAGGCATAGCCAATAATATCGGCCCGCCATCCCAGGAAGCGATCGCTGCTTTTTTTGATGCGCCATCCTCGCAGGCACAATTAGCCTATTTGCAGCGTTTAGCGCCGAAAACGGTACAATATGCTCACCTCTATAAAAATTTATGGGAATTTTACCGCAATAAAAAGCCGACTGCAGCAACCTTTACTGCGTTCGCAAAATTCGGAGAGCCTCTTGAGCAAAAGGGACGCTTATTGGCACGTTTACAGCTTTCCGGCGATATCTCTGCCAAGATGAAAAGCTATCTGCAATCGGAAGATAAAAAACGCTATAGCCGGCAACTGAAAGAAGTTATTATCGCCTTTCAAAATCGCCATGGCTTAAAGGCTGATGGTATAATAGGTAAAAACACCCGCTACTGGCTTAATCTTCCCCATCAGGAGCGGCTGCGGTTAATGGCCTTAAACCTGCTGAGAATACAGTTCTGGAGCGCACAATTACAAGCAGGTAAGCGTAGCCGCTTAGTGCTGGTCAATATTCCTGATTATACGATGGAGTATTGGGAAGCTGGCGAGAGAGTCTTTGCAAGTAAGGTTATCGTTGGCCGCACGGACAGAAAAACGCCCCTTTTTACAGCTAAACTCGATTCCATTGTCTTTCATCCTGAGTGGCGAGTGCCAACAAGTATTATGCGTCAGGATCTGCTCCCTGAAATCCTGGCAAACAGGCATTTTCTTGCACAGCAGGGATACCAAATAGTGAGCGACTGGCACAGTAAAAAAGTAATTGATCCGGCCAGTATTAACTGGCGTTCACTCACGGCAGAGAACTTCCCCTATAAACTGCGCCAAAGGCCGGGAAAAAAGAATGCCCTGGGTTTATATAAATTCAATACTCCAAACCGCTACGCTATCTATCTCCACGATACGCCTGCCAAACATCTGTTTAAACGGCAGCAGCGTACCTATAGCTCAGGCTGTATTCGTGTCGAACAAGCCAGCGAGTTTGTACAACTGCTGATGGATAGGTCCGGTTTTACATATCAGGATTACAGAAGGCACCGTGAGCAACAGAAAACCGCTGTGGTGAATTTAAGCAGGATCATTCCTGTGTACACAATATATCAAACAGCCTGGGTTGATCAGCGCGGCGTCACGCAGTTTAGAGGCGATATCTATCATTATGACTCAGCCATGCACAGTCAGAGTGCCGGCAAAAATTATTATTTCCTGCTTCAGGAAGAATAACCTGAAGTTCAATAACTTAGCAAAACCATGCCGAAAAGCTCAACGTCAGTGAGCAGTTTATGATTTGACTATACGACTAAATACCAGTAACTTCTTGGTAACCTTATTTTTACTTTTATTACAGTCAATAGTATGTCAAAACCAGATCTTAGTCGTAGAAAATTTATAAAATTAGGTCTGTTTGCTTTAGGAACAGCCTCTGTGCCCTCTTTTTCTTTTGCTTCAACAGAGTCGCCAAGAGCACTACAGATGAATAACCTGCATACCGGGGAAACATTAGATATTCAATATTTTGATGGTCAGCACTATCAGGCCAGCGAACTGCAGAAGATTAACCACCTGTGCCGCGACTTTCGTCAGAATGAAAGCATCGATATGGATCCCCGTCTGTTCGATCAACTCTCTCATATTCAGCAGCTTATAGGCTGTAACAAGCAGATACAGATCATCTCCGGCTATCGCTCGCCTGAAACTAATAATATGCTGCGCAATAAGTCATCGGGTGTGGCTAAAAAAAGCCTGCATATGCAGGGCAGAGCCATTGATTTTCGTATCGAAGGAGTGCCCTTGGCAGAGGTCAGAAAAGCCGCGTTATCCTTGCAGGCCGGCGGTGTAGGCTACTACTCTAAAAGCAACTTTGTTCATCTTGATACCGGACGCTTTCGCAGCTGGGGTAAATAATGGCATTGATAAAAATGGCGATTTATCGCCATTTTTTATCTGCAGATGATCGGCTTATCAGCATTAGCCGTTACCCAAGTGTTTTCCCCAGACATTACCGAGCACTCTGACATGTACAGTGATCTCTTCGCGATCATGGTAAAGATGCTTGGCCTGTAACTGATAGTTGATGCCGGCTTCTTCAAGCAGATCGGTGAGCACCTTCAGATCCTGCACCGCTTCCTGATAACGTTTTTTCATCGGTAGTTTAAGGTTAAAAATCGTCTCTTTGCACCAGCCGGAAATTAACCATTTTGCCATCAGTTTCGCAACACGTTTAGGTTTTTCAATCATATCACAGACTAGCCAGTCGATATTTTTACGCTCCGGATCAAACTTAAAACCATCGGCCATAAAATGGGTAACCTGGCCGCTGTCCATCAGACTCTGTGCCATGGCTCCATTATCCACACAGCTGACAAACAGGCCGCGACGCACTAGCTGATAGGTCCAACCGCCCGGGCAGGCGCCTAAATCCACGGCGCGCATTCCCGAATGCAAGCGTGCTTCCTGCTCCTGCGGAGTTAAAAACACCTGAATCGCTTCGTCGAGCTTTAATGTCGAGCGACTTGGCGCTTCACTCGGAAAACGCAGGCGGGTGATTCCCATATACTGCTCACTGCGGTTATTGGGCACGGAAAAGCCGATATAAGCAGACTGGTTATCTAAAAAACACAAGTGGTAACAGATTTTTTTGCGGTTCTCTTTTTGTGTCAGGCTGTTCTGTTTTTTTAACGCCTGGCGCAGCGGCACGGTAAACTTGCGGCAGAAGGTTAATAAGGGTTTAGTCTCATCCCCTTCCGGTGCTTCCACATAAAGGTCACCGCCCATCGGCATATTACGCGTCACTTCTAAAATAGGCGTGATGCGATCTGCCAGCGGCAGATTGTCGACAAAGGCCTGCACGGCAATTAACTGCCTGGCAAAAATCAGCTGTGAATAATCAAGCTGCTTGAGTAAGCCTTGCACCTCCTGCGGGTTATAGCATTGATAAAAAACATAACCGCTATTGCGCACTGTTTTGATAAAACCAAATACCTCTAAAGCCGACGCTTTATCCTGTATCTCATTGGCACAATCGTTCTCAAAACCAGGACGGCAATATAATAAAATTCCTAACATAACTTTCTCATTTTTATTGGTCATAGATCAGGGTAAGCGGAGCTGATCGCCCCTGGCAGATCAGCATACACCTGGGCTGTTCGCCGCAATGATGTTAACTTCTTTTTAAAGCGGCTAGTGCTACAAGCAGCCAGGCGATAATCAATAGCATGCCGCCCGCAGGCGTGGCCGCAGCAGCGACCTTGCTGCCGAGCAGCACATAGCTGTACAAACTCCCGCTAAACAAGAAAATGCCCAGTGTAAAGGCGATTTTGCTGATGAGTAACAGACGATTGTGGATATAGGCAGACAACAGGCAAAGCACTAACAGGGTAATGCTATGGAATAACTGATAAGTAACGGCTAATTGAAAATAGCTGACTTGCTGTGCACTGGCCCAGGCACTTAAGCCATGGCTGGCATAAGCCCCTGCAGCCACGCCTGTTGCACCGAATAATGCGGCAACAATTAAAAACAGGCGGGTTGTATTAGATAGTGGGTAATGTTGGATAACGATTACTCGGTATCAATCACGTCTAAACTTTTAGCTAACTCATCCATCTGTTTCATTTGTGACAGGAAGGGCTTGAGCTTAGCCAGCGGCAACGCACATGGACCATCACATTTGGCGTTGGCCGGATCCGGATGCGACTCCAGGAACAGACCGGCAATGCCCTGCGACATCCCCGCCAGCCCCAGTTGTACCACCTGGCTGCGACGACCGTCTGCGCTATCGCTGCGCGCTCCCGGTTTCTGCAGTGAATGGGTGACATCAAAGATAACCGGGTAGCCGGTTTCTTTCATGGTGCTGAAACCTAACATATCCACCACTAAATTGTTGTAACCGAAACAGCTGCCGCGCTCACAGAGGATGATCTCATCATTACCCGCCTCATTAAATTTGGTAATAATATGTTTCATTTCATGAGGTGCTAAAAACTGTGCTTTCTTCACATTGATCACGGCCTTGGTTTCCGCCATCGCCTGCACAAGATCCGTCTGACGGCTTAAAAATGCCGGCAGTTGAATCACATCAACGACTTCCGCCACAGGTTTCGCCTGATAAGGTTCATGCACATCGGTGATAATCGGCACATTAAAGGTCTTTTTGATCTCTTCAAAGATACGCAGCCCCTCTTCTAAACCCGGACCACGGAAACTGTGAATGGAGGAACGGTTGGCTTTATCAAAGGACGCTTTAAAGATATAGGGAATATTTAATGCTGAAGTCGCTTCCACATAAGTCTCGACGACGCGCATCGCTAAATCACGCGATTCCAGTACATTCATACCGCCAAACAGCACAAAAGGACGGTCATTCGCCACTTCAATATTGCCTACTTTTACTATTTTTTGTGTCATTAATCTCTTCTCTTTTTAATTAGTGAATTACTTGAGTTTTCTTTTCCTGCTGCATCTGTTTAATCTGTTGTTTTAGCAGGGCAACGATAGGATCTTCGGGAAACTGCTCAATAAAAAACTCAAAATCACTGCTGGCTAATTTAAAGCAATCGAGCTGCTGAAAGATAAAACCGCGATCACGCACTTCGTAGGCATCATCGGGGTCAATACGCAGCAGAATATCACTGCATAACAGCCCTAGCGCTAACATATCTGCTTGAATATAGGCGGCTTTCATCACATTAATAAAACGTTTAATAATGGTTTTATTGTCATCGGGTCTGAGCATATCCAGGGTCAATTGCGCATGGTTCCCCAGCTGACCACGCACCCTTAGCTCAAGATCATCCCAGCTAGGCAGCTCGCCGGTAAAGGGGTCAAAATACAGCACTTCGTTTTCCAGGTTAATGCGAATGATAAAACCGCTTGGAAAACAAATCCCCTGCGCATCAAAGGCACAGCTTTTTAATAGCTCTAAAAATACAATTCCCATACTGATGGGAATACCTTTACGGCGTGCCAGCACTTTGGAAATCAGCACATTTTCGACTTCAAAAAAAGATTGCCAGTTGCCCTTAAAGCCCTGCTGCTGATAAAGAATATCAATCAGCTTGGTCAGCTTGGCTTTATCTGCTGCCGCACAATCCGCTAATTTGGATTGCAGCACGATATGCTGCAGATTAAGCTGCTCTTTAATTTTTTTAACGGCAATCCCCGTTACTTCAGATTCAACGGCCATCGCAACTTCAATTAATGAACAAGCTGCAAAATCAAATTGCTCATTAAGAGTCAAGCGGCTGTTGTCATCTTTAAAATCGCCATTGTCAGTAATGGCACCTTTAGAATCTGTGATCACGTTTTATCCTACTAGTAAAATAGCTTGTTTGCTGATGGCTAAGGTTACGATGTAAGCAAGCCAGCCAAAAGCCCCTATAAAGGTCAAAAAGCGCAGCCCTTTGCGTCTGTTTTCATCTAACGCCGCGAAAACCATCAGCATATAGGCAACAAAGGCGCCCAGCTTTTCAATGACCCACAAGCCCTTCTCTGCAAAAGGGTTAATCTGTGCTGCCCATAGCAGCAACAAACCTAACAATAAAATGGTAAAATGTGTATGCAATAATATTTTTTTAAAGACTTTCTTCTGAGCATTTTTATGGCCGCTTTGCTGCCAGTAAAAAGCGGCAATAAACAAGACGATAGCCGCTAAAGAAAAGGCTAAGTGCGCATATTTTAAAAAACCAACCATCTATTTATCCCCTTGATTATAAAAAGCCATAGTAACACGCTCATTGCCGCCGTAATCTTTAATTGTTTTTATACCCGTATAGCCGGCGTCCTGTAAAATTCTGCGCACCATCGCGCCCTGCTCAAAGCCATGCTCAATCAACAGCGCCCCGCCCTCTTTCAGGTAAGCAACCGCCTGTTTGGCAATAAGCTCAATATCGGCTAAGCCCTTATTAGCGGCAACCAGTGCCGATAAAGGCTCAAAGCGCACATCGCCCTGCTGTAAGTGATGGTCATTTTCATCAATATAAGGCGGATTGCTGACGATCAAATCATATTGACCGTCGACATTGGCAAACCAGTTACTCTGCTTGAATAGCACATTAGCAATATTTAATTGCTGCGCATTTTCAGTGGCTAACTGAATCGCATCCTGACTGAAGTCGATAGCCACACACTTTGCCTGAGGACGCTCGCTGGCAAGGGCTAAAATAATCGCCCCGGTGCCCGTCCCCAGATCTAGAATATCGGCATCATCAGGGCAGATTTCAAGTGCTGACTCCACTAAAATTTCCGTATCGGGACGCGGAATCAGCGTTGAATCATTGACTTTAAGGGGCAAAGACCAAAATTCACGCATACCGACCAAGTGTGCAACAGGTACACCATTGATACGCCTTTGCACCAGCTCCTCAAATTGTGCTTTCTGCTCAGCGCTGAGCGCGCGCTCCGGCCAGGTCAGTAGATAAATGGTTTCTTTATCTAAGACATGTGCCAGCAGTACCTGGGCATCGAGCAACGGGCTGTCGCTGCCTGCCAATAAAAACTCGGCCCAGGTCAGTGCATCATCTATACGCAATTAATAATCACCCTGTGCCAGTGCCGCCAGTTTATCAGCCTGATCTTCCTGTAAGATAGGATCCAATAGAGAATCCAAATCCCCTTCCAATATTTCATTAAGACGATAAAGCGTTAAGTTGATACGGTGATCACTGACCCGCCCCTGCGGATAGTTATAAGTACGAATACGCTCACTACGGTCGCCACTGGCCACCAGACTGCGGCGAATGGACTGCTCTTCAGCCTGATTCTTTTCATCTTCGGCTTGCTGCAGACGCGCCTGTAGCACCGACATCGCCTGCGCACGGTTCTTATGCTGTGAACGCTGATCCTGACACTCGACAACCGTGCCCGTTGGAATATGAGTAATACGAATCGCAGAGTCGGTTTTATTAACGTGCTGACCACCGGCACCCGATGCCCGGAAGGTATCCACTTTCAGATCCGCCGGATTAATGGAAATCGCTTCCGCTTCCGGAATCTCCGGCATCACAACCACGGTACAAGCTGAGGTATGTACCCGCCCTTGCGATTCGGTTTCCGGCACGCGCTGGACACGATGACCGCCGGACTCAAATTTCATAATACCGTAAGCCCCCTCGCCATCGATTTTAGCCACCAGCTCTTTATAACCGCCCTGCTCACTCGGGTTGCTGTTCATCACCGTCATTCGCCAGTTTTTCGCATCCACATACTTACTGTACATACGGAACAAGTTACCGGCAAAAATAGCGGCTTCATCGCCCCCGGCACCGGCACGGATTTCCAGATAACAGTTGCGATCATCATTGGGATCTTTCGGCAATAATAAAATTTGCAACTCATCAGCCAGCTTTTCCAGGGCCGCTTTGGCTTCCGCAATTTCATCCTTTGCCATCTCGCGCATATCAGGGTCATCATCTTCCAGCATCATCTCTGCGCCTTCTAAATCTTCAGCCGCCCCCTGATAAGCCTGAAAACAGTTAACCACTTCCTCCAGCTGCGAATACTCTTTGGTCAGCTCGCGATATTTATCTTGATCATTCATGGTATCCGGATCGCCAAGTAAAGCCTGAACCTCTTCATAACGTTCAACCAGACCTTCCAACTTAGCTATAATCGATGCTTTCATATATATTCTCTTTTTATAGGTATTATTCTTCTAAATTTAACCCCAAGGCTGCACGTAATATCTGCAACTCATGGTCATTGCCGGAACGACTGACATTGGTCAGTGCCTGGCTGGGGTGATGAATCAACTTATTGGTTAATTTAAATGCCAACTCTTTTAATACTTTTTCCGGTTCGCCGCCATTACTCAGGGCAAACATGGCGCGACTTAATAACTGATCCCGCAATAATTCGCTGTTACTGCGATATAAGCGAATGCTCTCAACCGCCTTTAACGATTCAGTCCAGCCAATAAAGTCAGCCACACAATCAGTAATAATTTTCTCCGCCTCAACGGCCGCTTCCTGACGCGCTTGTTTATTACCTTCAATAATGCCATGTAAATCATCCACGCTATACAGGTAGGCATCGTTTAACTCGGCAACCTCGGCTTCGATGTCCCTGGGGACAGCGATATCAATAAATAACATCGGCTGATGGCGGCGTGTCTTTAATGCCCGCTCAACCGTGCCCTTACCGATTATAGGTAACGGACTTGCCGTGGAAGAGATAATAATATCAGCATCCGCCAGATGGTTTGGAATTTCTTCCAAAGTAATGGCCTGTGCATCAAACATATCAACAAGCTGCACCGCACGTGACAAAGTGCGATTGGCAATAGTAATATTCGGTACATTGTGTTCAATCAGATACTTGCCGACCAGCTCAATGGTTTCACCGGCGCCAATTAACAGCACATGGCTTTGCGATAAATCGCTGAATATCTGTGTTGCCAGACGCACGGCAGCAAACGCGACAGAAATCGCATTGGCACCAATTTGGGTTTCCGTGCGCACCCGTTTGGCTGCACTAAATGCATGTTGAAACCACTTATTAGTAACTTTATTAACACTTTTGGCCTGGCTTGCAGTGGCAAAGGCCTGTTTGACCTGCCCGAGTATTTGCGGCTCACCCAGCACTAACGAGTCTAAGCCACAGGCAACCCGAAAAAGATGCTGCACCGCCTGCTCGTCACAATAACAATATAAACAGTTTGTTAACTCTCTTTTATCAACGCGATGAAAAACACACAGCCAGTCAACAACCTGCTGGCAGCTATTCTGCTTCAGACGGCAATAGATTTCTGTACGATTGCAGGTTGAAACAATGACCGCCTCTAGGACTGAACTTTGTGTTAACAACTGCTGATATGCATCCAATAAAGACTCAGGAGCAAATGCGACTTGTTCACGCAATGACACAGGCGCCGTTTGATGATTAATTCCTAACGCAAATAAGGGCATTCAATAAATTCACAACACAGGTTAAAAATGATTAACATAAGAGGAATAGAATTCTACGGATATTTAGACAACATTTAAAGAAAACGATCCAGATCAAAAGCCATTTAAGCAATTTTATTGCCAATATTCGCTTAATAATGAACAAAAAAAGAGATTGAGCAAATATCTGCCTTTATCTTTTTACAACTGATAAAGCCTTGGGTATTATCGCTACTCTTTTATGAATTAATAAGTTGTTGCTAAAATCATGTCTATTAAAAATATCATAAGCAGTTTTTTTGTCATTTTTTCCCTCTCAGGATGTTCCTTTCTTTATGATACCTTTGTTTATCAAATTGATGTTACCCAGGGTAACTATCTGGAAGACGAAAAGCTCGATCAGCTAGAAATCGGCATGAATCAGGAGCAGGTTATCTTCATTCTTGGCTCACCGATGCTGATTGACCAGTTTGACCCATCCAAATGGTATTACACCCGTTATATTAAACCCGGTGGTAAAAAAGTGCAGCAACAGCAAGTTGTACTGACCTTTGCCAACAAGCTCCTAACACACATAGATCGCCGCGGTCAGATTGCTCCTAACCCGCTGCAAAGCGAAAAACTGAAAAAAGCACCTAATGAAGCAGCGGAAAGTACCAGCGCGGATAATATACAAGAAAACGCCACCCCGGTAACGGTTGAACAGTAAAGCAGAAACAGAGCGATCACCGGCTAAGCCGAGATCGCTCTGTTTCTTCACACGTTATAGACAGAGCCCTCTATTTGTTTTTCATTTTCGCCGCACGCAGTTTACGCATCTCTTTAGGATCGGCAATCAAGGGCCGGTAGATTTCAATACGCTCCCCCGCCTTCACCAGCGTTGATAATTTTTCCGGGCGACTGAAAATACCCACTTTAGCCTTGCTGATAATGATTTCAGGAAAATGTTTAGTGATTCCGGATAGTTTAATACACTCTTCAATCGTACTTCCGGCGGGTACGGGCAGAGACAGTAGCACCTGCCTGTCAGGCAGCGCATATACCACTTCAATCTCAATCATTTCACTCATAAATAGTTCCTATCGAATCCCGTAAACGGTTTTTGCACGGGTAGCAAAGGACTTGACCATAGCCCCGACTAACTCATGAAAAACACGTCCAAATGCCATGCTTACCAATGAACTGCTGAATTCAAACTGCAGGTCTAAGCTGACTTTACAGGCCCGCTCATCAAGGGGCGTAAATACCCAACCACCGTTGAGATGCTTAAACGGCCCGTCCACTAAGCTCATCTTAATCGCACGCCCCTCAATCAGGGTGTTTTCTGTGGTAAATGTCTGGCTAATGCCCGCCTTAGCCACTTTAACCGACGCGCACATTAACTCTTTTGACGAAGATAGAACATTAGCGGCCACACAACCGGGCAAAAATTCCGGATAAGCACTAACATCATTGACTAACTGATACATCTCATCTGCGCTATACATCAATAATGCGCTACGTGATACTTCTGCCATTTATCAACCTCTTGCAAATAAACAGCATCTTACACTATCCTTTTGGGCTGGGAAAAAAATAAATTGCAAATTAATTGTAATTAGCATAAGTTTTTCAAAAATTGAAATAGCAATTACAAATTGTTTAGAGGTACAATGCCAAACTATGGCTAAGAAAAAATCAAAAACTAAAAATAACGACAACACGATTGCACGTAATAAACGTGCCAGTCACGATTACCACCTTGAAGACCGCTTTGAAGCGGGTCTTTCCTTACAAGGCTGGGAAGTGAAATCGTTACGCGCGGGTAAAGCAAATATTGCCGACAGCTATATTTTCCTGAAAGATGGAGAAGCATGGCTATTAGGTGCAACTTTCCCTCCTCTTAATGCAGCTTCTTCACATGTTGTATGTGATCCTATGCGTTACCGTAAATTACTGCTTAACAAACGTGAGATAGAAACCCTGGTCGGTAAAGTCGAACGGCAGGGTTACTCTGTTATTCCAATCTCGCTGTACTGGAAAAAAGCATGGGTAAAAATATCATTTGCACTGGCAAAAGGTAAACAGGCGCATGATAAACGTTCCGATGTCAAAGATCGTGAATGGAAGCTACAAAAAGAACGGATGATGAAGCACAAAGTCCGTTAAAACACTGATAAATAATATAATTAATAACAAATATAAATAATATTATGCAGATAATGCTGTTTTAATCATATTGTTTTTGCTACTATCACCTTGTTGACGGTAGCGATACTGATAACAACTGGGGATGATTCAGGATTCGACGAGATTCATGAAACCCTAGGTGCATGTCGAGGTGCGGCTGGCCTCGTAAAAAAGCCGCAAAAGTTATAGTTGCAAACGACGATAAC